>JADGHQ010000069.1 GCA_019683805.1 Thermoleophilaceae bacterium | reverse complement strand
AAGAGCCCACCCAGACCCAGCCGCAGGGCGGGGTCGACGAGGGGCAGTCGACCGTGACGCTGCCGCCCGACGACGGCGCCGACAAGACCACGCAGCCCCAGCCGACGCAGACGACGCCCGCGACACCGCCCGGCGAGTCGCAGGCTGCCCCCGCGGAGCCGCAGCCGGCGCCGGTCGCGGGCGAGCCCGCTCCGCCGCCGGCACGCTGAGGCCCGCCCCCCGAGCCGGGCGCTCCCCCTAGAATCGCGGGCCGCCGTGGCCACGATCGACGAGTTCCAGCGGATCGACATGCGCGTCGGGCGCGTGCTGTCGGTGCGCGAGTTCCCCGAGGCGCGCAAGCCCGCCTGGCAGCTCGAGATCGACTTCGGCCCGGAGATCGGCGTGAAGCGCTCCTCGGCGCAGATCACGCACTACCCCCGCGAGGCGCTCGAGGGCACGCTCGTGGTCGGGGTCGTCAACTTCCCGCCGCGGCGGATCGCCGGCTTCGCGTCCGAGGTGCTCGTGCTCGGAGCGCTCGACGAGCGCAACGGGGTCGTGCTGCTCCGCCCGGATAACGACTGCGCGCCGGGCGCCCGGATCGCCTGATCGCCCAGGCCGCGCCCGGCGCGGCCCGACGCCCGCGAGCGCGCGCAAGGCATCCTGTGCGCATGCGGAGCGTCCTGCGCACGCCCGGCGTCCCTCGCCTTTTCGGCGCCTTCTGCGTCGCCGCCCTGCCGACGGGGGCGCTCGGGCTGCTGATCGTGCTGCACACGCAGGCTCTCACGGGCTCCTACGGGCTCGGCGGACTGACGGCCGGCGCCTACGCGCTCGCGCTCGGCGTCTCCGGTCCGCTGCTCGCGCGCGTCGTCGACCGGCGCGGGCAGACGCTCGTGCTGCGGGCCGGGGCCGCGGTGACGGCGGGCGCGATCGCCGCGCTTGCGGCCCTGCCCGACGGCGCCCCCTTCGCTCTCGTGCTCATCGCGGCGGCGCTCGCCGGCGTGGCGCAGCCGCCGGTCAGCGCGTGCATGCGCGCGCTGTGGCCCGATCTCGTGCCGGACCCGGATGGCCGGCACGCCGCGTACTCGCTCGAGACCGTCGTGCTCGAGCTCGTCTACATCTGCGGCCCCGGGGTGATCGTGGCCGGCATCGGGTCCTGGTCGATCCGGGCCGCGCTCGCCGCCTGCGCCGCGCTCGTGCTCTGCGGCAATCTCGCGTTCGCCGCAGACCGCGCCTCGCGCGCGTGGCGCCCGCACCGCGAGCGGCCGGGCGGCTCGGCGGGCGCGCTCGCCGCGCCCGGCGTGCGCCTGATCGTGGTCGTGTTCGCTCTCGCCGGCCTCGCGGTCGGGGCCGTCGACGTGGCGGTGCCCGCGATCCTGACCCCGCTCGGCCAGCGCGACCTCACCGGCGTGATGCTCGCCCTCTGGGGGGCCGGATCGGTGGCCGCCGGGACGCTCAACAGCCGCGCGCGGGCGGCCACGCGGCCCGCGCGCCGGCTTGCGCTGCTGATGGCGGGCTGGGGCGCGATCCACGGCGCGGTCGGCCTCGGACGCTCGCCGGTCGCCGTGGGGTTGCTCCTGCTCGCCGCGGGCGCGACGATCGCCCCGACCTTCGTCTGCGCGAACGGGATGCTCGACCGCCTCGCGCCCACCGGGACGCTCACCGAGGCCTTCACCTGGCTCTCGACCGGCCTGAGCGTCGGCATCGCCGCGGGCAGCGCGCTCGCAGGCGCCCTGGTCGACGCCGCCTCCCCCGCCCTGGCGCTCGCCGTCTGCGGCGCGGCCGGCCTCGTGGGAGCGCTGCTCGTCGCCGCCGGGGCGACGGGGCCGCTCGCCGCCTCGCCGCCCCTGAGCTCCCGCTGCGCCTGACGCGGCGGTCAGGCGACCGGCGCGAGGCCGATCACCTTGAGGCGCCGCTCCAGGCACTTCGCGGCGAACGCGCGCGTGTCCTCGAGCGAGTAGCCGAAGAGGTCCATCCCCTCCTCGTACCAGGGCGGCGTGAGCACGCCCTCCGCGATCGGCGCGACCTCGCCGAGCATCCGCTGAACGGCCTGGCCGTACTTGGGGTCGGCCTGGGCCATCTCGCGCAGGAAGCGGGCGCCGAAGGCGACGTGCCGGTGCTCGTCGCGCGCGATGTTGTTGAAGCCCTCGACGAAGCCGGGGAGCGTGCCCTGCTCCTCGTTGTACATGATGATGAAGTGCTGGCCCGTGAGGGCGAGCATCCCCTCGATCACCATGTGGTAGAGGGTGACGGCCTCGACCAGCGTCTCGAGGTCCTCTGGCTCGCGCGCGATGCGGTCGACCCGATCCTTGAGCATCTGGTCGAAGAGGCGCTCGAACTCCTTGGAGGTGTGGGCGCTCGTCTCCTCGAGCCGCGCCTGGAGGTTGTCGGACTCGAGCACGCCGACCTCGCGGTAGAAGCGGTCGAAGAACTCGACGTGGCGAGCCTCGTCGGCGATCTGGGTGCAGAGGAACAGGCGCATGTCCTCGCGCGGGGCGGCGCGCATCATCGGCCCGAGCTCGGAGGCCACCCGCTGCTCGCCGATGAAGAACGACGAGAGGCTGTACATGCGCTGGAAGCGCTCCTCCTCGGAGATGCGCTCGTGCCAGTCGACCCGGTCCTGGGAGAAGTCGAGGTCCTGCACGCTCCACTGCTGGCGCTCCCAAAGGTTGTAGAGCTCGTGGTAGGTGAGGAGGTTCGCCTCGCCGCGGTCGGCGGACTCCATGACCGCCGGGTCGGTCGTGGCCTGGAAGTCCTCGCGCTCGGTGCGGCTCACGGCGTCGGTCATGGGGGCATTACCTCCTGGTGCGTGCTCGAGTCCGGGGATGAGGCAAGGCTATCCGAAGCTTGGCTGGCTGGCCAACCCGAAAGTGTAGGGACGGCTGCGCCCTCGGAAAGGTGAGCCCAGCACGACCAGGATTCGGGGCCAAGTGCGAAGCCAAGAACGAAGGGATGTCACTACGCAGACGCCGAGCGCAACCGTCATAAGGCAGGCCGCTGCGTCCCGAGCGGGCGGCGCGAGCGCGGCCCTACCCTACGGCCCGGGCTCGGACGAGGCCACGATCGTGAGCCTGGACGGGCTCCCGGCGGTCACGCGCACGTTGTAGCTCTTCTCCTGCCGCAGGCCCGGCACGGTGACCGAGGAGTCGCCGCGGCCGAGGCCGGCGTCGAGCCGCTTGCCCGCCACGACGATCCCGTAGTGGCGGCCGTCCTTCGACTTCAGCTCGACCTTGATCTGGATGAAGGGCGCGACGCGCACGCGCGTCGGGGTTATGCGGCCGCCCTCGCCCTCGAACTCCACCTCGGAGCGCGCCGCCTCCTCGTCGCCCGCGCCTCCGGGCGCGCTCTCCGGGCCGGTCGTCGTCTCGGTCCCGCCCGTGGCGGTGGGGGCCGCCGGCGCCGTCTGGGTCCCGTCGGCCGGGGTCGTCTCGGCCGGGGCCGTGGACGTCGCAGCCGGAGCCGTCGTCGTTCCGGGCGACGTGCCGGTGGTCGCCGCCCGCCTCTCGCCACCGCATCCGCCCGCGCCGATCGCCGCCGCGATCAGCGCGGGCGCGGCGAGCGCCCGCAGCTCAAACCGCATGCGTCTCGCCCGGCTGGAGGACGACAACCTTCGAGGAGGTCTTCGCCTCCACGTCCTGCTTGAACGCCTGCGCGTCCGTCTCGATCGGCGGGAAGGTGTCGTAGTGGCAGGGGATCACGGTGCCGGCGCCGACGAGCTCCGCCGCCGTCACGGCGTCGTGGCGGTCCATCGTGTAGTGCCCGCCGATCGGGATGATCGCGACGTCGATCGGGTCGCGCCTGCCGACGAGCTGGAGGTCGGAGAAGAGGCAGGTGTCGCCTAGGTGGTAGACGGTCTTCCCGTTCAGGTGCACGACGAGCCCAGCCGGCACGCTCACCGTGCCGCTCGGAGTAGTCGAGGTGTGCCAGGCGGGGACGAGGCGCACCCAGCCGCCGTCGAACTCGACCGTGCCGCCCAGGTTCGGGTCGGCGACGTTCTCGAGCCCGTGCTGCTCCTGCAGCTCGCCGGCGATCTCCACGATCGCGACGACCTGCGCGCCGGTGCGCTTGGCGATGTCCACGACATCGCCGAAGTGGTCGCCGTGGCCGTGCGTGAGGAAGATGTGCGTCGGGCTCAGCTCGGCGGCGGACGCGGCCGCCTTCGGGTTTCCCGTGAGGAACGGGTCGATGAGGATCCTCGTGTCCCCCTCCGAGAGCTCGAAGCAGGCGTGGCCGAGGAAGCGGATGTCCATCGTTCAGTCGGTCCTTTCGCTCTGGGTTCCCTCGAGTTCGCGCGCGAGCTCCCAGCCCACCGCCACGCCCACGAGCATGCCGAGGCGGGTCTCCTCGGCGAGCAGCGCGCGCATCGCGGCGATGCGCTCGTGCGGATCCTCCATGCCCGCGACCTTCGCCACCTCCTGCTCGTGCGCCTCGCCGAACCAGCCGCCCTCCTGGAGGGCGCTCGCGAGTATGCGCTGGAGCTGCGGGGCGATCGCGGCGACTCGCCGCTCGGCTCCGCGGAAGCGCTCCGGATCGCTCAGCGCCTCGAGCGCGGCGTCGAGCTCTGCATCCGTGAAGCGGGGAGCGGTCACGCGAGGCGGATAATAGGTGCGTGCAGGAGCCGAGGCTGACCGCGCTCTCCCACGGCGCGGGCTGCGCGTGCAAGCTCGCGCCCGGAGAGCTGCACTCGCTCGTCGGCGAGCTGCCCCGAAGCGGCGACCCGGCGCTGCTCGTGGGGTGCGACACCGCGGACGATGCCGCCGTCTACCGCGTCTCCCCCGAGCTCGCGATCGTGACGACCGTCGACTTCTTCACGCCGATCGTCGACGACCCGTACGAGTTCGGCCGCATCGCCGCCGCCAACGCGCTCTCCGACGTCTACGCGATGGGCGGCGAGCCGCTCACGGCCCTCAACCTCGTCGCCTACCCGCTCGAGCGGCTCGGCCGCGAGCCGCTGCGCGCGATCCTGCGCGGCGGCGCGGACACGGCGGCCGAGGCCGGCGTGGCGATCGTGGGCGGGCACTCGATCGACGATCCCGAGCCGAAGTACGGGCTCGCGGTGACGGGCCGCGTGCACCCCGAGCGCCTCTGGCGCAACTCCACCGCGAGGGCCGGCGACGACCTCCACCTCACCAAGCCGCTCGGCGGCGGCGTGGCGACGACCGCGGCGAAGCGTGGCCTCGCGACCGACGAGCTCGTGCGCCTGACCGTCGACACGATGGCGCGGCTCAACCGCGAGGCCTCGCTGCTCGCGCGCGGGGCGGACGTGTCCGCGGTGACGGACGTGACCGGCTTCGGCCTGCTCGGGCACCTGCACGAGCTGGCGAAGGCGAGCGGGGTCGCCGCGGAGGTCGAGGCGGGCGCGGTCCCGGCGATCGAGGGCGTGCTCGAGCTGCTCGGCTCGGACGAGCCGCCGATCGCGGGCGGCACGCGCCGCAACCGCGCCTGGGTCGATCCGAGCGTCGACTTCGCGGACGGCGTGCCCGAGCCGCTCCGCTGGCTCGTGTGCGACGCGATGACCTCGGGCGGCCTGCTGATCGCCGCACGGCCCGGGTCGGGCGCGCCCGGCGCGCGCGTCGGCCGGCTCGTCGAGGGGGAGCCCGGCCGGATCGCGGTCAGCGCCTGAGCTGGGCGAGCCCCGCTCCGAGCGCCGCGCCCGCGGCGGCGCCGCCGAGCGCGGCGAACACGCTCGCCTCCTGCACGGGGATCGAGACGAGCATCAGCACCGCCGCGAACACGTACGCCCCGATCAGGTCCCTGCCGCGGTCATCTCCCCGCGCGAGCGCGAAGCGGTCGTCCACGAGCCAGGCCATCGCGAGGCCGAGCGCCGCCCCGTTCGCGCCCGTGAACGGGTAGTCCTGGGCGCCCACGGCGAGCGCGCCGCCCGCCACGCCCGAGGCGAGGAACACGAGCAGCGTCGCCCACCAGCCGAACCGGCGCTCGAGCGAGGCGCCGAACACCCCGACGCCCGTGAGCGCGATCAGCTCGTAGCCGCCGTAGCCCGCGCTGCTCGGGAAGACGAACGGCGTGGTGAGCAGCCGCCAGGGCTCGTCGCTCGGCGACATGAAGATCCCGCCCAGCTTCGACGCGGACTCGCCTGCCGCGTCGATCACCGTGATCGCGAGCGCCGCCACGACGATCAGCCCGGTCGCGTAGGGCCGTCGATCGAGCGCGACCCCCGGGATCTCGGAGCGCCGCAGCCGCGGCAGCGCCGACCGCCGCCGCGCCCGCCTGCGCGGCGCCGGCGCCGTCCCGCTCCGCTCGATCTTCGGCGCCCGCTTGCGGACCCGCTGCCCGCAGTACGGGCACTCGGTGACGTAGGGGCTCACCTCCGACCCGCAGTTGCGGCAGACGACGAAGAGGTCCGGCTGGCTCACTGACTCCGAGGATACTGGCGGCGGGAAGTCCCCTCGCGGGGCCTCTCGGAGCCGCGCTCAGACCGGCGCCGAGTCGGGCGCCGTCTTGTCGACGATCTCCGCGACCACCTCGCGCAGGTCGTGGTTCGCCTCGTAGACCACCACCTGACGCGACGCGCCGTTGCCGCGGTCGAGCAGGTCCTCGATGCCCTCGAGCTCGTCCGCCGAGCCGAGATCCTGCGCGTGCTCGCGCATGCGGGTCAGCACGCGCCGCACCAGCTCGCGCGTCTGCACGCGGCTCGTGCCCGGCAGGTCCACGAGCTCGCCCTCGAGGCCGTTGCGCGCGGCGAGCCACTTGTTCTCGTCGAGCATCTGGTACGGGAAGCTCGTGAGCCTCTTGCCGGCGTCGAAGTGCTCGCACAGCTCGCGGACGAGCGACTGCACGAGCGCCGCGATGGCGAGCGTGTGCTCCACGCGCGTCTGCGCGTCCATGACGCGCACCTCGACCGTGCCGAACATGGGGTGTGGCCGGACGTCGTACCAGAGGTAGGTGTAGTCCTCGATCACCTTCGACTCGACCATGAACTGCACGCGCCGGGAGAAGTCCTCGAAGTCCTCGTAACGGGGCGGGATGCCGACGCGCGGGAAGGCGCGGAAGATCGGCGTGCGGGTCGAGAGCAGGCCGCTCGCGTCCGCGCGCCAGAACGGCGAGTTCGCCGAGAGCGCGAGCAGCATCGGCAGGTGCACCCGCATCCCGTTCGAGACGTGGATCGCCTTGTCGGGGTCGTCCACCCCCACATGCACGTGCATGCCGAAGATCAGCTCCTGCCGGGCCACGAAGCGCAGCGCGGCGATCAGGTCGCGGTAGCGGCTGCGGCCAACGACGCGCTGGTCCTCCCACATGGCGAACGGGTGCGTGCCCGACGAGCCGATCGCGAGCCCGTGCTCCGCGGCCGCCGCGGCGGTCGCCCGGCGCAGGGCGCGCAGCTCCTCCCCCGCCTCGGCCGTGTTCCGCCAGGGCTTGGTGGCCACCTCGAGCACCGACTCGAGCAGCTCCGGCTTCACCTGACCCTCGTAGCCGTCGACCGCCGTCAGCATGGTCTCGATCGAGCTCGAGAGATCGAGGGTCTCGGCGTCGAGGATCATCAGCTCCTCCTCGATGCCGATGGTGTAGGCGGGCCCCGTGAATCGGTGCTCCACGCGCGCATCGTACCCCCGGGCGTCGGGGCCGCCACCTGTTTCGCGCTCGCCCGGTTTGCGCTTGAATGCGGGCACCACCGACACTAGGAGGCGAGTCCAGACTCCCATGAAACTGGGTTACGACGGCAAGCTTTTCATCCTCGCGTTCGACCACCGCGGGTCGTTCCAGAAGAAGTGGTTCGGCATCGGCGGCCAGCCCACCCCGGAGCAGGCCCAGCGGATCTCGGACGCCAAGCACGTGATCTTCGAGGGGCTCCTCGCGGCGCTCGACAAGGGCGCCGAGGCGGGGATCGCAGGCGCGCTCATCGACGAGCAGTTCGGCGCGCTGACGAACATCCCGGCGGAGGCCAAGCAGCGCGGGCTCAAGCTCGCGATGCCGGCGGAGAAGAGCGGGCAGAACGAGTTCGACTTCGAGTACGGCGAGCAGTTCGGCGAGCACATCGAGCGCTTCGACCCCGACTTCTGCAAGGTGCTCGTCCGCTACAACCCCGAGGACCCCGACGCGGACATGAACAAGCGCCAGCTCGAGCGCCTGAAGCGGCTCTCGGACTGGCTCCACGAGCGCGACCGGAAGTTCCTCTTCGAGCTGCTCGTCCCGGCGACCGACCGGCAGCTCGAGTCGGTCGGCGGCGACTCCGACCGCTTCGACGCAGAGCTCCGTCCGGGGCTGATGCGCCAGGCGATCGAGGAGATCCAGGCCGCCGGCATCGAGGTGGACGTCTGGAAGATCGAGGGCGTGGACGAGCGCTCGGACGCCGAGATGCTCGCGCGCCAGACGCGCGCCGGGGGGCGCGACCGCGTGGTGTGCGTGCTGCTCGGCCGCGGCGCGGACGACGAGAAGGTCGACCACTGGCTGCGCCAGGCCGCCCCGGTGGACGGCTTCGTGGGGTTCGCGATCGGGCGCTCGATCTGGGGCGACGAGCTCAAGGGGTTCATCGACGGCTCGATCGAGCGCGAGGCGGCGTCCGCCCGGATCGCCGACAACTACCTGCGTTTCATCAGCGTCTACCAGGAGGCGGAGAAGGCGGCCGTCGCCTAGCGGCCCCCTCCAGACGGCGGAGAGGGGGCGGCACCGCTGCGGCCGCCCCTCCCGCCCTCCGGACGGACGCCTGCCGACCGCCGGGACGGTACGCTTCACGCCGATGGCGACGCGAATGCGCCAGTCGCTCGCGCAGTTCGAGGCGGCTTTCCGCGAGGAGGCCGCCGAGGAGCGCCTGCGTCGCGAGCGACTGCGCCGCGAGGCGGCCAAGCGCTCGCGCCGGCGGCGTCAGCAGAAGGTGCAGAAGAGCGGCACGGTCCGCTTCGCCGTCCTCGTCTCCGTGATCCTGGCGACCGCCGCGATCGTCGCGATCGCGATGTTCCAGACGCTCGCGATCCTGATGGGCTGAGGCCGACGCGGCCTACTTGTTGGACTTCAGGCGGTTGAGGGCCTCGTTGACCTTCTGGCGGTCGACGTTGGTCGACTCCGCGGTGCGCTCCTGCTGGATCTCGAGGTAGACCTCTTTGCGGAAGACCGGCACGGAGCGCGGCGCCTCTATGCCGATCCTGACCTTCTCGCCCATGACCGCGAGGACTGAGACCTCGATCTCGTCCCCGATCATGATGCTCTGGTTGGCCTTTCTAGTGAGGACCAGCATCGATGCCTCCCAGCCCCTTCACGGCGCAAGCCAGAAAAGCGCGCACGGCCGGGCTCGAGCCGGTTCCCTGGCGCCGCCGTGGCCCAGTGTATAGGTCGAAGTCACTTCGGCCCGCGGGCCCTCCGAGGACCCGGCGCGGGCTCCTCCCTACGAATCGGGGCGATCTAGTCTAGGCGACCGCCTCCGCTAGCGGAAGGCCCTTAGACGTTCGTACGTGGGCGGCTCGGCCGCGCCCTCGCATTGCTAGTCTTGCCGCCGCCCGTGGCTAGAAGATCACTGAAATCTCAGCTGAACCAGATTCGCAGCTGGGTTCGCGAAGGGCGGACGGACGCCTGGATCGCGCACCAGCTCGAAGTGAGCGTCAAGGACATCGACGCTTTCAAGCGCGAGCACGGACTCGCGCCCGAAGGCGAGAACGGGGAGAGCCCCCGTTACGACGCCGAGGTGGATCTCCGCGCCGAGGACGACGCCCTCGTGGCCGCCGAGCTCGAGGCCGAGCCCGACGAGGACGAGGAGAGCGAGGAAGAGGAGGAGCGCAAGGCGCGCCGCCGGCGCGGTCGCCGCGGAGGCCGCGGCCGTCGCCGCCGGACAGCGCCGCGCGAGCTCGAGGGCACGTTCGACCACGGCGAGGAGGGCTACGGCCTCTGGCTCGACCCCGAGATCCAGGACAACCCGGTCTACGCCGAGCACTGGGCGGGTCACCGCCCCGTAACGGTCACGATCGAGCCCGACCGCATCGTCATCCGCCGCGCGGGCGAGGACGCCGGCGCAGAGGACGAGGACGAGCGGTCCGACGCCTCGCTCGACCCGGACGAGTTCGACGCCTGATCAGCCCCCGGACCCGGGGCCCGTTCGACGCACGCCGCCCTCCTCGCGGCGCGTCTGCTCACGCGCGCGTCCGCCCGCGTAATTCGACGCCTCACGCGCGTACTGGGCGAACGCCGCGTCGGCCACCCAGGCGCTCTCGACGCCGGGCGCGCGCCGCTGGGCGACCTCGTAGGCCCAGTCGACGCCTGACGCGTAGAAGCTCGCCAGCTCCTCCACCGTGAACGTCGAGCCGAGCCTGCGCCGCAGCTCGTCGACCACCTCGAACAGCGCCCGGTCGAGGTCGGCGCGCTCCGATTCCGCCGCCTCCCTGACCCTGCGCTCGCCCTCCCGCCACTGGAAGAGCGCGTTCTCGACCGGATAGGACATGCCCCCACGGTACCCGCCGACAGGCGGCGGGCGCCGTCAAGGCCCCGGCACGTTCTCGATCACGTACGCGCGCTCGCCCACCTTCACCATCCCGAGCTCGCGCGCCTCGCGCTCCACCGCCCCGGGGCTCCGCAGCTGCGCGATCCCCCGCCTGAGCCGCTTGTTCTCCGCCTCGAGCGCGCGCAGCTCGGAGCGCCGGTCGCCGGCTGTGCGCGACTGCGTGACGAAGCGGTGGAGCGGGGAGATGTAGAGCAGCAGGATCACGCCGAGCACCAGGAGCAGCCAGAGCCTGCCGACGCGGTCCCAGCGGATGCCGCCCCGTGGGGCGCGCCGCGTCGCGCGCGCGGGACGGGGGCTGCGGCGGGGCGCGCGCCCCCGCCTGACTGCTGCCGTGTGGGCCATCGAAACCCCCTTCGCCGCGCCCGCCGGCATCCCTCTCGGCGGG
>JADGHQ010000068.1 GCA_019683805.1 Thermoleophilaceae bacterium | reverse complement strand
GTCCCGACCCAGACCGCGCCGCCCCCCACCACGCCCGGGAACGGAAGCGGCGGCACCCCGCCGGGCCAGGCGAGGAAGGGCAAGGAGAAGGGCAAGCAGAAGGGCAGCCAGCCGGTGGAGGGCGGCGGCTGATGGCCGCGCCGACCGAGATCGCGGGTCGCTACAGGCTCGAACGGCGCCTCGGGGCGGGCGGCATGTCGACCGTCTTCCAGGGGACCGACCGGGTGCTCGAGCGGCCGGTCGCGATCAAGCTGCTCGCCGAGCACCTCGCAGACGACGAGGCGTTCGTCGCCCGCTTCCGGCGCGAGGCGCTCGCGGCGGCGCGCCTGCAGCACCCGAACATCGTCCAGGTGTTCGACTCGGGCCGCGACCCGGACAGCGGCCGCCACTACATCGTCATGGAGTACGTCGACGGCCCCTCGTGCGCCGACCTCCTGCGCGAGCAGGGCACGCTCGACATCGACCAGGCGTTGGCGATCGTCCGCGACGCCTGCCACGGGCTCGACTACGCCCACCAGGCGGGCGTCGTGCACCGCGACGTCAAGCCCGGCAACCTGCTGATCGCGCGCGAGACGGGCGCCGCGAAGCTCGCCGACTTCGGAATCGCCAAGGCGGCCGAGCAGACGCGCATCACCCAGGCCGGCTCGGTCCTCGGGACGGCGGCCTACCTCTCACCGGAGCAGGCGCGCGGCGAGGAGGCGGGCCCCGCGTCCGACATCTACTCGCTCGGGGTGTGCGCCTACCAGTTCCTGACCGGCAAGCTGCCGCACGAGTACCGCTCGCTGACCGAGCTCGCGCTCAAGCAGCAGAACGACCAGGTCGAGCCGATTCGCGACTTCCGGCCGGAGGTGCCGGCCGCGCTCGACGACGCGATCCGCGTGGCGCTGCGGCGCGACCCCGCGGCGCGCTACGAGACCGCGCTCGAGATGGCCCGCGCCGTCGAGGCCGGCGCGCGCGGCGAATCCACCGAGGCGACCCGGCTGCTCGCCGGCGCGGGCGCGTGGGGCGACGACGCGACGCAGGCGCTCGATCCGACCCGCGTCGCACCCGCGGCCCCGTACGAGCCGGAGCCGGTCACTCCCCCGGTCGCGCCGCAGCAGCGGCCCGAGCGCGCGCGGGCGACCGCCGGGCGTCAGCTCGCGCGCGCGGCGCTGCTGCTCGCAGCGATCGTCGCGATCGCCGCGGTCGTACTGGTCGCGACGAGCGGGGGCGGCGGCGTCCAGACGCCCGACGAGCAGACCGTGCACGACCAGGTCGACGCGCTCAAGCAGCTCGTGCGCGACCACACGCGGCCGTAGCGACGCGGCGCGCGATCAGCGCTCGTACGGCGCCTCGCCCGCCAGCACGCGGCGGGCGTGCTCCTCGTACCGGCCCTCGACGATCGCCGCGCGCAGGCCGTCCATCAGCAGCTTCATGAACGTGAGGTTGTGGAGGGTCACGAGCCGCGCGGCGGTGATCTCGTTGGCGCGCGCGAGGTAGTGGAGGTAGGCGCGCGTGTGCTCGCGGCAGGCCGGGCAGGGGCAGCGCTCGTCGATCGGCCGCGCGTCCTCACGGTAGGGGGGGCGCGTGAGGTCCATGCGCCAGCGGCTCTCGGGGTCCTGGACGAGCGCGGTGCCGTGCCGCCCGAGGCGGGTTGGCGTGGCGCAGTCGAACGTGTCGATGCCGGCGCCGACGGCGTGGACGATGTCGTCGACGTCGCCGATGCCGAGCAGGTGGCGCGGCAGCTGCTCGGGCAGCGCGCGCAGCGTCCACTCCACCACCTCGCGCATCTGCGCCTTCTCCTGCCCGAGCGATCCGCCCACCGCGACGCCGTCCACGCGCGAGCCCGCGATGCGCTCGGCTGACTCGAGCCGCAGGTCCTCGTAGACGCCGCCCTGCACGATCCCGAAGAACGCCTGCCAGCCGGGGGCGTGCCGCTCGCGCCAGGAGATGCAGCGGTCGAGCCAGCGGTGCGTGCGCTGGGTGGAGCGGGCCGTGTAGTCGCGGTCGACGTGGAAGGGCGTGCACTCGTCAAAGGCGAGCGCGATGTCCGAGCCGAGCGCCGCCTGGATCTCCATGCTCGTCTCGGGCCCCATGAAGCGCTCGCTCCCGTCGAGGTAGGAGCGGAAGCGCACCCCCTCCTCGTCGATCGAGAGGATGCGGCTCTCGCCCGGGCGGCGCCGCTTGATCTCCTCGGCCACCGAGCCGTGCCCCATCGAGAACACCTGGAAGCCGCCCGAGTCGGTGATGATCGGACGCCTCCAGCTCATGAACTCGTGCAGGCCCGAGAGCCTCGCGATCTGCTCGTGCCCGGGCTGGATGAACAGGTGGAAGGTGTTCCCCAGCACCATCTCGTAGCCGAGCGCGGCGACCTCCGCGGAGTGCAGGCCCTTCACCGTCCCGGTGGACGCGAGCGGCACGAACGCGGGCGTGCGCACCTCGCCGTGCTCGAGACGCAGGACGCCCGCGCGGGCCCTGCCCGTGCGGGCGTCGATCTCGAATATGGGGCGGTCGAGCACGCGGCGGAATCTAGTGGCGCGCGCTCGCGCCGTGCCACCCGCTCACTTCTCGCTCGCCGAGCCCTCGAGCGTCTCGCGCCCCTTCGGGCTCGAGATCGCGATCCGGCGCGGCTTGCGCTCCTCGGGCTTCGGGATGCGGACCTCGAGCACGCCGCGGTCGAAGCTCGCCTGGATGCCCTCGGGGTCGACGCCATCGGGAAGCGCCAGCGAGCGGCTGAACGAGCCGAAGCTGCGCTCGACGCGGTACCAGCCGCGCTCACGCTCCTCGTGCTCCGCCTTGCGCTCGCCCGAGATCGTGAGCGTGCCGTCCTGGACCTCGACGGCCACGTCGTCCTCCGAGAGGCCGGGCAGGTCGGCCTTGAGGAGGAAGTGGTCGTCCTGCTCGACGAGATCGATCGCGGGCACCCAGCGCTGCACGCGGCCGGTGCCCTCGAAGGGCTCGAGGAGCGCGTTGAAGATGCGGTTGATCTCGGTTGGGCTGAACGGCTCGGGCTTCATCAGAAGGGCCATCTCAACCTCCTCTCGGGAGTCGTCGGAATTTCGCGACAACGAATATAGAAACCTAAGTCCTGTCTTGTCAACTTTTCTGAGCCTTCCAGGCGCGGGGCCGGCGCCGTGCCCGAGGCGGCCCTCGACCGGACAGGTACCCCGCGCCTCATCCCGCATCACGCGAGCGACCCGCGCTGGAGCGCAGCCGGGGGCATCGCCCAGGCGGGCGCGGCTCGCCGAAGAGGCGGGCGCGGCCCGCGCAGGCAGCAGACGCGGCCTCTGCCGCCGCGCCGCGGCCTAGCGCTCGATGAGGGACTCGCCCGTCATCTCGGCGGGCTTCTCCTCGCCGAGCAGGTCGAGCACGGTCGGGGCGACGTCGGCGAGGATGCCGCCGCCGCGCAGCCCCGGCACCTCCGCGGTGACGACCAGGGGCACGGGGTTGAGCGAGTGCGCGGTGTTGGGGCTCCCGTCCGGCTCGAGCATGTTGTCCGCGTTCCCGTGGTCGGCCGTGACGACGCAGGCGCCGCCCGACTCGTGCACCGCGCTCACCACCCGTCCCAGGCACTCGTCGACCGTCTCGACCGCCTTCACCGCGGCGGGGATCACGCCGGTGTGGCCGACCATGTCGGGGTTCGCGAAGTTGATGATGCCGAAGCGGTAGCCGCCCGCACGCCAGCGCTCGACGAACGCGTCGGCGGCGGCGCGGGCGCTCATCTCGGGCTTGTGGTCGTAGGTGGGGACGTCGCGCGGCGAGTCGACCAGGCAGCGGTCCTCGCCGCGGTGCTCGTGCTCCTCCCCGCCGTTGAAGAAGTAGGTGACGTGCGCGTACTTCTCGGTCTCCGCGACGTGGAGCTGCCGGGCGCCGCGGTCCGCGAGCACGGACGCGAGCGTCAGCGCCGGCCGCTCGGGCGGGAAGGCGACCGGGTAGTCCCAGTCCTCCTGATACTGGGTGAGCGTCGCGAGCTCGACGCGCGGGCGCGCGCCGGTCTCGAACTCGGAGAAGCCCGCCTCCGCCAGCGCGCGGGTGAGCTGGCGGGCGCGGTCCGGGCGGAAGTTGAAGAAGATCACGGCGTCCCCGTCGCGGACGCGCCCCTCGCCGCCCACGATCGTGGGCCTTATGAACTCGTCGGTCTCGCCCCGCTCGTAGGCCGCGCGGACCGCCTCCTCGCCGCTCGACGCGTGCGGGGTGCCGGCGCCGCGCCCGTGCACGATCGCGTCGTAGGCGAGCTTCGTGCGATCCCAGCGCCGGTCCCGGTCCATGGCGAAGTAGCGCCCGCTGACCGTCGCGATCCGGCCGCCCACCTCGCGCAGCCAGCCCTCGGCCTCGGCCACGAAGCCCGCGCCCGAGTGCGGCGTCGTGTCGCGCCCGTCCGTGAACGCGTGCAGCACCACGTCGGGCACGCGCTCGCGGCCCGCCAGCTCGATCAGGGCGCGGAGGTGGTCGAAGCCGGCGTGGACCCCGCCGCCCGACACGAGCCCGAGCAGGTGCAGCCGGCCCACCTGCCGACCGACCGCGCAGGCGCGCCGGAGCACCTCGTTCTCGAACAGCGACCCGTCCGCGATCGAGTCGTCGATCCGCGCGAGGTCCTGGCGCACGATGGAGCCCGCGCCGAGGTTCAGGTGCCCGACCTCCGAGTTGCCCATCTGCCCCTCCGGCAGGCCCACGGCGCGCCCACAGGCCGTGAGCTGCGTGTGCTCGCAGCTCGCCCAGAGCTCGTCGAACACGGGCGTGCGCGCCTGGGAGACGGCGTTGCCGGGGCCGGGCTCCGCCAGCCCCCAGCCGTCGAGGACGACGAGGCAGACGGACCGCACGGGCGGTTTCCCGGGCCCGTGCGGAAGCGTCATCCGCAGGCGGCGACGATCGCCGCGAGGTCGTTCGGGTCGAGGCTCGCGCCGCCGACGAGCGCGCCGTCGACATCCGGCTGGGAGAGGATCTCGGCCGCGTTGTCCGGCTTGACGCTGCCGCCGTAGAGGACGCGCACCCGCTCCGCCGCCTCCTTCGAGCGGTCGCCCACGAGCGCCCGGATGAAGGCGATCGCCTCCTGCGCCTGCGCCGCGGTCGCCACGCGCCCGGTGCCGATCGCCCAGACGGGCTCGTACGCGATCACCACGTCGCCGAGCTGCTCGGGCGGCACCTTCTCGAGCGCCTCCTGGACCTGGTGGCGCAGCCGCCGCTCGGTCTCGCCGCCGTCGCGCTCCTCCTCGGTCTCGCCGACGCAGAGGATCGGCTCGAGGCCGGCGGCGAGCGCCGCGGGAACCTTGTCCTGGAGCGCGCGATCGGTCTCGCAGTTGTACTGGCGGCGCTCCGAGTGCCCGAGCACGACGCCGTTCACCGCGAGCTCGACGAGCATCGGGGCGGAGATCTCGCCCGTGTAGGCGCCCTGCGCCTGCTGATGCATGTTCTGGGCGCAGACCTTGATCGCGGTGCCACGCGCGGCCTCGACCGCCGCGGCCAGCGCGGTGAACGGGACGCACACGCCCACGTCGGCGGGCGGATCGGCCGGGAGGACGCGCTTCAGCTCGTCCATGTAGGCGGCGGTCTCCGCGACCGTCTTGTGCATCTTCCAGTTGCCCGCGACGTACGGGCGGCGCCGCTCAGGCATCGTCGAGGACCTCCACTCCCGGCAGCTCCTTGCCCTCGAGCAGCTCGAGCGAGGCGCCGCCGCCGGTCGACAGGTGCGTGACTCGCTCGGCGAGCCCGAACCTAGCGAGCGCGGCCGCCGAGTCCCCGCCGCCGACGACGGTCGTCCCGGGCGCCGCGGCCACGGCCTCCGCGAGGCCGCGCGTCCCGTGCGCGAAGGGCTCCATCTCGAAGGCGCCCATCGGGCCGTTCCAGAAGACGGTGCCGGCGCCCGCGATCTCGCGCGCGTACGCCTCGACCGTGCGCGGGCCCACGTCGAGCCCCATCCAGCCGTCCGGCACGTCCACCCCGTCGAGCTCCCGGCGCTGCGCATCGGCGGAGAAGCGATCGCCGAGCACGAGGTCGAGCGGCAGCAGCAGCCGCGCGCCACCGCGCTCGGAGCGCTCGAGCGCCCGGCGGGCGAGCTCAACGCCCTCCTCCTCGACTAGCGAGTCGCCGGTCGGCCGGCCCTGCGCGCGGAAGAAGCTGAAGCACATCGCGCCGCCGATCAGGATCGTGTCGGCGATCTCGAGGAAGCGGTCGATCAGGGCGATCTTGTCGCTCACCTTCGCGCCCCCGAGCACGACCACGAGCGGCCGCTGCGGGTCCTCGACCACCCCGCGCAGCGTCACGACCTCGCGCTCGAGCAGCAGCCCGGCGACCGCGGGTCGCAGGTGCTCGGCGACGCCGGCGGTCGAGGCGTGCGCCCGGTGCGCGGCCCCGAACGCGTCGTTCACGTAGGCCTCGCCGAGCTCGGCGAGCGCGCGCGAGAGATCGGGGTCGTTGCGCGTCTCCCCCGGCTCGAAGCGCGTGTTCTCGAGCACCAGCACCTCGCCCGGCCGGAGCTCGTCCACGGCGCTGCGGACCTCAGGCCCGACCACCGCGGGCGCCTGGCGCACCGACGCGCCGATCAGCTCGCCGAGACGGTCGGTGACCGGCGCCAGCGAGAGCTTCGGGTCGCGCCCCGTGGGGCGGCCCAGGTGCGAGCAGAGGACGAGCGCCGCGCCCCGGCGTCGCAGCTCCTCGATCGTGGGCAGCGCCGCGCGGATGCGCGCGTCGTCGGCCACCCGGCCGTCGTCGAGCGGCACGTTGAAGTCGACGCGCACGAGCACGCGCTGCCCCTCCGAGACCTCCAGGTCCCGAACCGTCTTCTTTCCGAACGCCGCCACGCGCCTACAGCACGCGCTGGATCAGGTCGACCAGCCGGTTCGAGTAACCCCACTCGTTGTCGTACCAGGCCCCCACCTTCACGAGCGTGCCGTCGATCGCCATCGTCAGGCCCGCGTCGAAGATCGACGAGTGCGGGTTCGAGACGATGTCGCTCGAGACGATCGGGTCCTCCGTGTACTGGAGGATGCCCTTCAGCGGGCCGCTGCCGGCCTTCTCCTTGAACACCGCGTTGACCTCGTCGACGCTCGTCTCCCGCTGCACGCGCACGACCAGGTCGACCATCGAGCCCGTCGGGATCGGGGCGCGCACGGCGATGCCGTTCAGCTTGCCGTCGAGCTCGGGGATCACGAGGCCGATCGCCTTCGCGGCGCCGGTCGAGGTGGGCACGAGGTTCACCGCCGCGGCGCGGGCCCGGCGCAGATCCTTGTGCGGCAGGTCCTGGAGGCGCTGGTCCGCCGTGTAGGCGTGGACCGTCGTCATCAGGCCGTGCTCGACCCCGAAGGCGTCGTGCAGCACCTTCGCGACCGGGGCGAGGCAGTTCGTGGTGCACGACGCGTTGGAGATGACATGGTGGCTGTCCTTGTCGTACGCGTCGTCGTTCACGCCGAGCGCGAGCGTCACGTCCGGGCCCTTCGCGGGGGCGGAGACGATCACCTTGCGCGCGCCGGCGTCGAGGTGCTTGGAGGCGTTCTCGCGATCGGTGAAGAGTCCGGTCGACTCGACAACCACCTCGACGCCGAGGTCGCCCCAGGGCAGCGCGGCGGGGTCGCGCTCGGCGAACACGCGCAGCTCCTTGCCGTCTACGACGATGCCGGTGTCGGTCGCCTCGACGGTGCCCGGGAACGGGCCGAGGATCGAGTCGTACTTGAGCAGATGGGCGAGCGTCCTGGTGTCCGTGATGTCGTTCACGCCCACCCAGTCGATGTCGGCGCCCGCGGCGTGGGCGGCCCTGAAGAGGTTCCTTCCGATTCGGCCGAAGCCGTTTATGCCGGCCCGTACGGCCATCAAACCTTCCTTTCTCTGAGGGAGCTGGAGCAGGGAGCGGGGGGCAATCTATCAACCGGCACTCCCGCCCGAGCCCGGCGCGAAGGCAGGCGCGATGCGGCTTTCGCGCGCCTTGCCGCGGCGTCCTGGCCGTCCGGCCAACGGCTCAGGCGCGGCGCGGCGGCTTGTCGATGTCGCGGTGGACGACGTCGACCACCAGGCCGTCGCGCTCCGCGAAGATCCGCGCGAGCCGCTCCGCGATCACGACCGAGCGGTGCCGGCCCCCGGTGCAGCCGATGCCCACGGTGAGGTGCGACTTGCCCTCGCGGACGTACTGCGGCAGCAGGTAGTCGAGCAACGGCAGCAGGCGGTCGTAGAACTCGTCGAGCCCCTCCGAGGCCTCGACGTACTCGATCACCCGCCGGTCGAGCCCGGTCAGCTCGCGCAGGCCCGGCTCGTAGTGGGGGTTCGGTAGGAAGCGGACGTCGAAGGCGAGGTCGATGTCGCGCGGCGGGCCGTGCTTGTAGCCGTAGGTCAGGAAGGTGACCGCGAGCTTGCCCGGCGTCTCCGCCTTGAGCATCTTGTCCGCGACCACCTTGCGCAGCCGCGAGGCGGACATCTCGGTCGTGTCGATCGAGAGGTCGGCGCGCTCGCGCAGCGGCTCGAGCAGCGCGCGCTCGGCGTGGATGCCGGCGGTCACGTTCCCGCCCGGCGCGAGCGGGTGGCGGCGGCGCGTCTCCTTGAAGCGGTCGACGAGCACCTCCTCGGAGGCGTCGAGGAACAGCAGCCGGTAGTCGGTGCCCCGCGCCACCAGCTCGTCGAGCACCCTGACGAGGCCCTCGAAGTAGGAGCCGCCGCGCACGTCGCACACGACCGCGGCGCGCTTCACCGCGCTGCCCTCGTGGCGGAACAGGTCCGCGAGCGACGAGAGCATCTCGGGCGGCAGGTTGTCGACGCAGAAGTAGCCGGCGTCCTCGAAGCAGGCCATGGCCTGGGACTTGCCCGCTCCCGAGAAGCCGGTGATCACGACGAAGTCCTCGATCGCGCCGCGGCGCTCCGGCTCGGTGCGCCTGCTGCGCGGTCGGATCCAGGACACCATGCTCACCCCGCCCTTCTTTATCGGACCTTGTGGACGAACTCGTAGATCTCGCGAGCCGTCTTCCCTGGTAGACCCGGAACCGCCTCCAGCTCTTCCCGGCTCGCCTGGAGGAACCGCTCGGGCGTCCCGAAGTGCTTGAGCAGCAGGCGCTTGCGCGCCGGCCCGACGCCCGGGACGTCGTCGAGGATCGAGCGCGTCATCGCCCTGTCGCGGCGGCCGCGGTGGAACTCGAGCGCGAAGCGGTGCGCCTCGTCGCGCACCCGCTGCAGGAGCTGGAGCGGCGCGCAGTCGTGCGGCATCACGACCGGCTCCCGCCGGCCGGGCAGGAACACCTCCTCGATCCGCTTCGCGAGGCTGACGACGGCGACGCCGAGGTCGCGGAACTCCCGCAGCGGGCGCAGGCCCGCGGAGAGCTGCCCCCTGCCGCCGTCGATCACGATCAGGCTCGGGATCGCGGCGAAGCTCGGGTCGTAGGACTTCTCGTGCGGGGAGCGCTCCCGCTGCGCCACGAACTGTGACATCCGCCGCCCGAGCACCTCCTCCATCGCGGCGAAGTCGTCCTGCGCCGCCCCGCGGACCGCGAAGCGCCGGTAGTCGGACTTCTTGGGCGCGCCGCCCTCGAACACCACCATCGAGGCCACGGTGTGCGCCTCGCCGAGGTTCGAGATGTCGAAGCACTCGATGCGCATCGGCAGCGACTCGAGGCCGAGCTCGCGCTGGAGGCCGTTGAGCGCCTCGATCCGGTGCGAGCGGCGGTGCTCGGAGCGGAGGCGGTCCTGGTCGAGCGCGAGCTGGGCGTTGCGCACGGCGAGCTCGAAGATGCGGCGCTTGTCGCCGCGCTCGGGATGGCGCACCTCCACCGTCGCGCCGCGCCGCTCAGAGAGCGCGTCCGCGAGCAGCTCGCGGCGCTCGGCGTCGACGAAGCGCGGCACGAGGACCTCGGGCGGGACCGCCGGCGAGGTGGCGTAGTACTGGAGGACGAACTCCTCGGCGACCTCGCCCTCGTCGCGGCCCGCCTCGTTGTCGAGGTAGAAGCTCTGGCGGTCCGCGAGCACGCCGTCGCGCACCTGGAAGACCTGCGCGTTGGCGTCCGTGCCCTCGACGGCGACGGCGACCGCGTCGAGCGTCCCCACCGCCTCGTTCGAGATCCGCTGCCGCTCGAGCAGGGAGCGCACCGCGGTGAGCCGGTTGCGGTAGGCCGCGGCCTGCTCGAACTCCTGGCGCTGCGCCGCCGCGCGCATCTCGCGCTCGAGGTCGCGCTCGACCTGGCGGTAGCGCCCGGAGAGGAAGGAGGCGATCGCCTCGATCGAGGCGCGGTAGCCCTCCTTCGAGATGTAGCCGACGCAGGGCGCCTGGCAGCGCTTGATGAAGTAGTCGAGGCACGGGCTGCCGCTCGCGCGCCCGGGCTCGGGACCGTCGCAGGTGCGGTACTGGAACACCTTGCCGAGCAGGTCGAGCGTCTCGCGCACGCGCTTGGCGTTCGAGAAGGGTCCGAAGTAGGCGCGGTTGCGGCGGTGCTTCTCGCGCGTGAAGTAGACGCGCGGGAACTCCTCGTCGAGCGAGATCGCGATGTAGGGGTACGACTTGTCGTCGCGCAGCCGGACGTTGTAGCGCGGCCGGTACTGGCGGATGAACGTCTGCTCGGCGAGCAGCGCCTCGGCCTCTGTCTGCGTGGCGACGAACTCGATCCGTTCGATCGCGTCGAGCAGGTCGTGCGCCCCGCGCGTGGAGGGGCTCGAGAAGTGCGAGGCCACGCGCTTCTTCAGCGACTTCGCCTTGCCGACGTAGAGGACCTTGCCCTTCGCGTCGTAGAACAGGTAGACGCCGGGCGCGTCCGGGAGCGCCCGGCGCTGAGCCGCGATCCGCTCGGCTCGGTCCTGTGTCTGCGTGGCGGTCATCCGGCTGCGGGCGGCCGCGAGCCGTCCAGCTTCGAGGATAGGGCGGTCGGCGCGTGCCCCGGCTCGCCGCCGCGCGGCCGCGGCAAGCCAGCCGCAGCGTGTACGAGCCCTTTCCGCGCCGGAGCGCCCGCGAGCCCCCTCCCCGCCGCTATACATCGAGCAGAGCGTGCTCTCCTCCGCCCCCGGAAC
>JADGHQ010000003.1 GCA_019683805.1 Thermoleophilaceae bacterium | reverse complement strand
GACGAGGATCGTGCTGCGAGGCACGCTCCAGGACGTCCCCGCGGGCACCGGCACCTCCACCACCCCGTAGCGTCCCGCCCCCGACCGGCGCGCCGCGCCCCGGGCCGCCGGGCGGGGCTAGCCGGGGAGCAGCTTCCCCGGGTTCATGATGCCGCGCGGGTCGAGCCGCTCCTTCGCCGCGCGGAGCGCCTCCACCCCCAGCTCGCCGATCTCGCGCGTAAGCCAGGGGGCGTGGTCGCGGCCGACGGCGTGGTGGTGCGTGATCGTCCCGCCGCCCGCGACGATCGCCTCGGTCGCCGCGGCCTTCGCGGCGCGCCACTGCTCGAGCTCAGACCCGCGCTCCTGGCGCGCGAGGAAGGTGAAGTAGAGCGAGGCGCCCGACGGGTAGAGGTGCGAGATGTGGCACGTCACGAGCGGCGGCGTGCCGCGCGCGGCGAGCGCGTCGCGCAGCGCCCGGCCGACCGCCCGGTAGAGCTCGTCGAGCCGCGACCAGGTCGTCGCCGTCTCGAGCGTCTCGACGAGCACGCCGAGGTCGAGCAGCTCGTCGCGCAGGTAGGGAGCGGAGTAGCGGCTCCGAAGCCACGAGCGGCCCGGGGAGGCGCCGAGCGGGAGCCCCCCGCCGCGCCTCAGGTGGGTGGCCGCGCGGGCGCGGCGCCGCGCGACCTCGTCGTCGCTTGGGCCCTCGAAGCCGACGATCGCGATGCAGCCGCCCTCGTGTCCGCGCAGGCGCAGGTACGCGCGCCCGGCGCGGTCTGCGAGCGACCCGCTCGAGGCGAGCGCCAG
Organism: Thermoleophilaceae bacterium; assembly: GCA_019683805.1. Taxonomy (GTDB): domain Bacteria; phylum Actinomycetota; class Thermoleophilia; order Solirubrobacterales; family Thermoleophilaceae; genus JADGHQ01. The sequence goes on along the minus strand of JADGHQ010000003.1, from coordinate 88,078 downwards.
GTTGACCCGCGTCTCCTCCTCGTCTGAGAGCCGCGCCACGTCGGGGGCGCAGCCCGCCTGCTCCATCGCCCGGAACGCCTCGCGGCCCTCCTCGAAGGAGCGGAACGACCAGCCCTCGTAGCGGCGCGCGCGGGGCAGCGGCCGCACCGCCAGGGTCGCCTCCACGATCACGCCGAGGGTGCCCTCGCTGCCCACGACGAGCTCGCGCAGCGCAGGCCCGGCGGCGGACGCCGGCAGCGCCCGGAGCGCCAGCTCGCCGGCGGGCGCGACGAGCCGCACCCCCCGGACCAGCTCGTCGATGCGGCCGTAGCCTGTCGACGCCTGCCCCGCCGAGCGCGTGGCGACGAAGCCGCCGATCGTCGCGTGCTCGAACGACTGGGGGAAGTGGCCGAGCGTCAGGCCGCGGCTCGCGAGCAGAGCCTCCGCTCGCGGGCCGGTCGCTCCCGGCTCGAACGTCGCCGTGAGCGAGGACCGGTCGACGGCGGCGAGGCGCCTCATGCGCGAGAGGTCGAGCGTTACGGCGGCGCGGAAGCCGCCGCGGAGCGGCTCGACGCCTCCCACGACGCTCGTGCCGCCGCCGAAGGGCACCGCCGCCGCCTCGTGCTCGTCGAGCGCCGCCAGCACCTCCTCGACCTCGCGGGCCGAGCCCGGCAGGACGACGGCGTCCGGCGCGCTCGAGCCGTCGCCCGAGCGGATGCGCACGAGGTCCGTGTAGCTCTTGCCCACGGCGTGCTCGACGCGCGCGCGCCGGTCCTGGCGCACGTTCTCCTCCCCCACGACCCGGGCGAGCCGAACGCGCAGGCGCTCGGGCAGCGCGGGCTCGGGGAGCGAGACATCCTCGAGCGTGACGTGCGGGCGGCGCTCGCCCGAGATGCCGAGCTCTGTGCGCAGCAGGTCGAGCGCGTGCGCGGGCAGGCGCACGGCGCGCTCGTCGACCCCCCAGCCCCACCAGCGCATCAGTCCCGTCCCTCCACCAGCGCGGCGAGCCCGGCGAGCGCCTCGCCGGCGCGCCGGCGCGCCGCGGCGCGGAAGAGGAAGCCGCCGAAGCGGTTGATCCCGCGCGGCGTCTCGACCAGCTCGAGCTCGACGCGCGTCGAGGCGTCCCCGTCTGGCTCGAGGCGGATCTCCGTGCGCGCCTCCGAGAGGATGCGCTCGAACGGAGACCCCAAGAGCTCCTGCCTCCACGCGATCCGGCGCGGCCGCTCGGCGGCCGTGCGGGTGAAGTCGGCCCGCACGGCGCGCCCGCTCCTCGCCGACAGCACCTTGGTCCAGGCCGCCGGAGTGGCCTCCTCCACGCGTGCGACGCCCGGCCACCAGCGTGGAAGCTGGCGCGGGTCGCTGACCACGGCCCACAGCTCCTGCGGCCGTGCGGCGACCGTCCGCGCACGCCTCACCGCAGGCACTACCTGTCCTCGTAGACGATCAGGCTGTGCACGTCGTAGGGCGCGAGGCGCTCGCGCCCGTGCAGGAACGCCAGCTCGATCAGGAAGGCGCAGCCCTGCACGTGGCCGCCGGCCTGCTCGACGAGGTCGCACAGCGCCCGGGAGGTGCCGCCCGTGGCGAGCAGGTCGTCGTGGACGAGCACGCGCGCGCCGCCTGCGAGGGCGTCGCGGTGCACCTCCAGCACGTCCACGCCGTACTCGAGCACGTACTCCACCGAGCGCGTCTCGCGCGGCAGCTTGCCCGGCTTGCGCGCGGGGATGAACCCCGCGCCGACCTGCGCCGCCACCGCCGCGCCCAGGATGAACCCGCGCGCCTCCGCGGAGACCACGTAGTCGACCCCCAGCCGGCGTGCGTAGTCGGCGATCAGGTCGATCGCCCGCCGCAGCGCCACGGGATCGAGCAGCAGCGGGGTGACGTCCTTGAAGACGATCCCCTCGCGCGGGAAGTCGGGGATCTCGTAGATGTAGCGGCGAAGGTCGACCTCGCCCGGCGATGCGGGAACCGGATCAAACAAGGAAGGAGGGAGCGCCGCGCGCCGCGCGCGCCGGCGACCGGGTGGGCCTCGTGAGGGGGGATTGCGCCATCACTGCGTCAGCTTGCGCAGGTCGCGCGCGAGCAGCAGGTACTTCAGGTGGGACACCGTCGCGGCGAGGTTCTCGAGCGCCTCGACCGCCTCCTTGCGCCGCTCGGGGTTCCGCGAGCGCAGCGCGGGCGCGAGGATCTGCTCGAGCAGCGCCGCCTCGCGGTCGGCGGAGGTGCGGAACACCCGCAGGTTGCGTCCGGCGACGCCGAACGCCGCGAGCTCCTTCACGGCTCGCACGATCTCCCGCTCGGTGTCGTCGTAGAGCACCTCGCCGTCGCGCCGCTCGCCCTTGATCACGCCGTACTCCTCGAGCTCGCGCACGAGCTTGGGGTCGGCGCCGGTGTCCTCGAGCACGTCGCGGAGCGTGTAGAGCGCGCCGCCCGAGCCGGTCACGCGCGTGCGGCGCAGCGTGCGCGGATCGGGGCCCGCGCCCGGCCGCGACCCGATCTCCGGGTCGGCGCGGCCCGCCGCGAGCTCCTGGCGGATCACCCGCAGCGGCAGGAACTCGTCGCGCTGGAGCCTCAGGATCGTGCGCAGCCGCGCGACGTCGCTCGGCGTGTAGAGCCGGTACCCGCCCGGGGTACGCCGGGGCGAGAGCAGCTTCTGGTCCTCGAGGTAGCGGATCTTCGAGATCGAGATGTCGGGGAACTCGCGCTGGAGCTGCTTGCAGACGGCGCCGATCGTGAGCGACTTGCCCGTCGCGGGCCCGCCCGCGCGCTGCCCCAGGGCCTCGGCGCTCTCGCGACCGTTCCCGCCGCCGCGCCGGTCGACCTGGGGCGCGTCCGTCAGCTTCGATTCCGGGCTCATCGCTCCAGGTAGGTGAGCTTGTACTTGCCGATCTGCAGCTCGTCGCCGTCGACGAGCTTGTGCGACTCGATGCGCCGCCTGTTCACGTAGGTGCCGTTCAGCGAGCCGAGGTCGTCGATGTAGAAGCCGTCGCGCCGGCGCACGAGCAGCGCGTGGTTGCGCGAGACGGTGACGTCGTCCAGGAAGACGTCGGCGTCAGGGCTGCGCCCGATCGCGAGCCGATCGCCGTTCAGATCGAACACCTCGCCCGCGCGGCCGCCGCCCGAGCGGATCACGAGCGTCGCTCCCTCGGTCGTCACCGGCGCGATGTCGATCGGCCTCAGCTCGCCCGTCTCGTGGTCGAGCTGGTAGGCGACCGTGGTGTCGCCCGAGGCACGGTCACCGAGGAAGGCGCCGCACTTCTGGCAGTAGCTCGCGCCCTCCGCGTTGACGAAGCCGCATTCAGGACAGTGCATGCCCCGCTCCCTAGCGGCGCGGCTTCTCGGGTCCGCCGGCGATCCCCTTGCCGGCGAGGATGTCGGTGAGCTGCTGCACGTCCGCGCCGGTGATCACCGGCTGACCCTGCTCGTGCTTCTTGCGCAGGCGGTTCACGAGCTCTGCTCGGAGGATGTCGATCTTGCCGTGCAGGATCCGACGACGGTAGGAGAGCTCCTGCTCCTCCTCCGTGAGCTCGTCGATCAGGTCCTTCAGCTCCTGATCCGACAGCGCGCCGAGATCGGGAAAGGTCTCCATGGCGTTTCCCCCGGGTCTATTGGGCAGAGCGGCGAGTATAGCCGGAACGTTCAAGCCGAGCTTGAGGGTCTGTGCAGCTCGCGCCAGCCGTCCCCCACGTAGAGCGCGGTCGCCCAGAGCGTGAGCGCGATGCCGACGTACAGCAGCACGTCCGACACCCAGGTCTCCCAGATCAGCGCCACCCCGATCGATCCCATCACCGGCCAGACCGCCCAGCGACCAACCATCTTGATGTCGAGGTCCATGCCGCGCCGCAGGGCGAGCTGCGTGAGCGCGAGCATCAGCACCTCCCGCGCGACCAGGATCGCGAGCCCCCAGCACGGGAGCAGCTCGAACTTCCAGCAGACGACCACCCCGGAGACCACGAGCAGGCGGTCGGTGAGCGGGTCGAGCAGCGTCCCGAGCCTGCTGTACTGGCCCGTCACGCGCGCGACGAGGCCGTCGAGCTGGTCCCCCCAGGCGACCGCCGCGTAGATGACGGTGGCGGCCGTGTCGCGGCCGTCCCCGGAGCCGAGCGCCAGGACGAGGAAGACCGGGAGCGCGGCGAGCCGGACGAAGCCGATCGCGTTGGGGAGCGTCCAGGGGTTGAGCGGCGCCCCGCGCCGGGTCTGCGGCGGCGGACCGCCGGAGCGGTCGATCCCGACGAGCCGCTTGAAGGTCAGTCGAGGCTGCGCCACAGCTCGGCGGCCGCGGCGGCCGCGCCCTCCAGCGGCAGCGAGCGGCGCTCGCGGCCGCGACGGACCTGCGCCTCGACCTCGCCCGCGTCGAGCGCCTTGCGCCCCACCGTCAGCCGCAGCGGGCAGCCGAGCAGCTCGGCGTCCGCGAACTTCTCGCCGGGAGACGCGTCGCGGTCGTCGTAGAGCACGTCGAGCCCCTCGCGGCGCAGCTCCTCGTAGAGCCGCTCGGCCGCCTCGCGCGCCGGCTCGCCCGGCTTGCCGAGGCCGACCAGCTCGACGTCGAAGGGAGCGATCGGGCGGGGCCAGGAGACGCCCGCCTCGTCGGCGCGCTGCTCCACGGCGGCGGCGAGGATGCGCGCCGGCCCGATCCCGTAGGAACCCATCCAGATCGGCCGCTCGACGCCCTGCTCGTCGAGGTAGGTCGCGCCGAGCGGCTCCGAGTAGCGGGTGCCGAGCTTGAAGATGTTGCCGACCTCGATCGCGGGCTCGATGCGGATCGTGCCGCCGTGCGGGCAGGTGTCGCCCGCCTCTACGCAGCGCACGTCGGCCCAGGCGGGGTCGAAGTCGCGCCCGGGGTCGACTCCCCGCAGGTGGACGTCGGGCTCGTTGCCGCCGGCCACGAGGCCCCGCAGCCCGCGCAGCGCCTCGTCGGCGACCACCTCGACGCGCGCGCCCACCGGCCCGATGAAGCCGGCGACCGTGCCGAAGCTCGCCCGGATCTCCTCCTCGTCGGCGGGGCGCGCCTCGGCGCCGAGGAAGTTGCGCAGCTTGATCTCGTTGAGGCGGTGGTCGCCGCGCAGCAGCACGAGCACCGGCCCGCGGCCGTCGACGATCATCGGCATCGCCTTGATCAGGGCGCCGTGGGGCACGCCGAGCAGGCCGGCCACCTGCTCGATCGTCGTCGCGCCGGGGGTCTCGACGGGCTCGGGCGCGTCGAGCGGCTCCGGCAGCCCGTCCACGGGCTGCGGCGCGGCGCTCGCGATCTCGACGTTCGCGGCGTAGCCCGCGCCCGAGAGCGCGACGTCGTTCTCGCCGGCCGCGCACGGCGCCATGTACTCGTGCGCGCCCAGGCCGCCCATCATCCCCACGTCCGACTCGACGCGGTACCACTCGAGCCCGCAGCGATCGAAGATGCGGTCGTAGGCATTGACGTGCAGCTCGTAGCCGTGGTCGAGCCCCTCGGCGTCGCGGTCGAAGGTGTAGGAGTCCTTCATGATGAACTCGCGCGTGCGCAGCACCCCGGCGCGCGGGCGCGGCTCGTCGCGCTCCTTGACCTGAAAGTGGTAGAGGATCTTCGGCAGGTCGCGGTAGGAGCGGATCTCGCGCGCGACGTGCCAGGTCACGGCCTCCTCGTGCGTCATCGCGAGCACCATGTCCGCGCCCTTGCGGTCCTTCAGCTTGAACAGCTCCTCGATCGCGTAGCGCCCGCTCGTGCGCCACAGCTCAGCCGGCTGGAGCACCGGCATGAGCATCTCCTGCGCGCCGATCGCGTCGAGCTCCTCGCGCACGATCTGCTCGACCTTGCGGTGGACGCGCCAGCCGGCGGGCAGGTACGTCCAGAGGCCCGAGCCGAGCTGGCGCGCGAGCCCGGCGCGCACGAGCAGCTTGTGGGAGATCGCCTCGGCGTCCGCGGGCGCCTCCTTCACGGTCGGCAGGAAGTACTGGCTGAGCCGCGTCACGGCGCCGCAGTCTATTTGGCGGGCTCAGGTCCTGGTGAAGCGGCGGCCCGCCGTGGGCGACACCGACTCGTCCAGCCTCACCTTCTCGACCTGCGGCAGCCGCACGGAGCCGTCGGCCTCGGCGCGCTGCGCCTCCGCCTCGAGCTTCGCGAGCCGCTCGGGCGTGAGCTCGCCCGCGTTCTCCTCCTCGATCCGCTTGAGCCACGCGGCGCCCTCGGCCGCCTCGTGCTCGTCGACGACGGTGCGCCCGGCGCTCGCGTACTTGTCGATCTCCGCGAAGAGCTCGTCCACGAGCCGCTCCTGCGGGACCTTCCGCAGCGGCTTGCCGCGGGAGAAGATCAGGCCCTCGTTCTTCGCGCCGGTGATGCCGAAGTCGGCGTGCGAGGCCTCGCCGATGCCGTTCACCGCGCAGCCGAGCACCGCGACCTCGATCGGGTCCTCGTAGGCCTCTAGGCGCCGCTCGATCTCCGCCACCACGGTGTCCATGTCGAACTGCAGGCGGCCGCAGGTCGGGCAGGCGATCAGCACCGGGCCGCGCTGGCGCAGCTTGAGCGCCTTGAGGATCTCCCAGGCGACCTTCACCTCCTCCTCCGCGTGGAAGGTGGAGAGCGAGATGCGGATGGTGTCGCCGATGCCGTCCGCGAGCAGCGTGCCGAGCCCGACGGCCGACTTCAGCGACCCCGACCACTTGGTGCCGGCCTCGGTGATGCCGAGGTGCAGCGGGTAGTCGATGCGCTCGGCGAGCAGCCGGTTCGAGGCGATCGTGTTCGGCACGCTCGTCGACTTGATCGAGACCTTGAAGTCGTGGAAGTCGAGCCGCTCCATCAGCTCGACGAACTCGACGGCGGCGGTGACGAGCGCCTCGACCGGGCTCTCGCGCTCGAGCTCGTGCAGGTGCTTGGGGAGCGAGCCCGAGTTGACGCCGATCCGCATCGGCACTCCGGCTGCCTTCGCCTTCTCGACGACCTTGGCGACCTTGTCCGGGCCGCCGATGTTGCCGGGGTTGATGCGGATGCAGTGCGCGCCCGCGTCGATCGCCTTGAGCGCCAGCGTGTAGTTGAAGTGGATGTCGGCGATCACCGGGATCGGCGACTCCTTCACGATCCGCTTGAGCGCCTCGACGTCCTGCTCGCGCGGGACCGCGCAGCGGACGAGGTCCGCGCCCGCCTCGGCGATCGCGCGGATCTGGCGCATGGTGGCGTCGAAGTCGGCGGTCTCGGTCTTGGTCATCGACTGGACGGCCACCGGCGCGCCCCCGCCGATGCGCACGCCGCCCACGTTGATCTGGCGCTTTGAGGCCATCAGCACCTCAACTGTATCGACGCGCCCTGCGAAGTCCGGTCATCGGGGCGACCGCGGCGCTGCGATCAGCCCCTCGCCGCGCGCCTTCCCGACCCAGCCGGCGAGCGCCTGAAAGCTCGCCGTGGGCGCGCCGTCGCGGTCCACGACGCTCGTGTCGAAGCGGTCGCCCGGCGGCGGCGCCACTAGCAGGTACTGCAGCAGCTGGCGCACGCGCGGGTCGGCCGCCGCTCGCTCGAAGGCGTCCACGATAAGCGTCGCGCGCTGCGGCTCGGGCGGGCCGCCGACGCTCTCCCGGAACCAGCCGAACTCGGTCAGGTAGAGCGGCAGCGCGCCGCCCGAGGCCGTGCTGAGCCGCCCCTCGCGCGCCAGCGAGTCGAGCTCGCTCTCGAGCCGCCCGATCGAGGCGAGCGTGACGCTGCCGGGTCCAGGGTGCTCGCGCTCGGGGTTGGTGGGCAGCGTGTAGGGATGGTGCGCGTAGCCGTCGGCCTCGAGCTTCGGGCAGCCGCGGCAGGCGACGGCGTCGAGGAAGGCGAGCGGCGCGATCGACTTGCCGGGCAGCTCGTACGCCGAGGTCTCCCCGATCAGCACCTGCGCCTGCGGGTCGGCCCGCTTGATCGCCGGGCCTGCCGCGCTCCAGAGCGCGCGGTAGAGCGCGGGCGCCTCGTCGAGCGGCTCGAGCCAGGAGACGTAGTTCGGCTCGTTCCAGACGCTGTAGCGCGGCACGCGCCCGCGGAAGTGCTCCGCCACGGCCGCCGCGAAGCGGCCGAACAGCTCCGGGTCCGGACGGTACGCGCCCGGCCGGCCGTCGCCCGACGCCCACGCGGGCACCGGGCCGGTGATCGTGAGCTCCACGCGCATGCCGTGGCGCGCGGCCGCATCGACGAGCGAGTCGAAGCGGGAGAAGTCGTAGCGCGGCGCCGCCGGCACCCGCCTCGCGTCGGGCTCGTAGCCCGGGATCCGCGCCCACAGCACGTTCGCGCGGATCCAGCTCGCCCCCAGCCTCCGTGCCTGCTCGAGGGCGCGCTCCCGGTCGTAGCCGTCCTCGTAGACGAGCACGCCGTCGCCCTGCACCGCCACTTCGAGCGGTTGCGCGCGTTCATTCCCGTCCGGGCCGCCGCAGCCCGCCGCCACGGAAAGCACGAGCGCCAGCGCAAGCAGCGCGGCGCCGCGGCGAGAGCGGCCGCGAGCCGTTCGTGTTCGGCGAGTGGGAGCTCTGGGCGGGGACGACGCCGGCTTCGTGAACCGCCTCCAGCTCAGGCCCTCGCTCCGAAGCCCGCCGCGAGCGCCGGATGACGTGCGGAGCGGGGGCCCGGCGTAATCGGTGAGGGCGGTCACTGGGCCGCGAGCCTACCCCGCGACCGCGGACCCGAGAAGGCGAGCATCGCCGCGAGGGTGGCCGTCGCGAGCAGCGCCAGGAGCCCGTAGACGACGCCGTCCGAGGTGGCCTCGGCGATCGCGGAGCCTGCGCCCGAGCCCACCACCTGGCCGAGGCCCCAGGCGAGGTTGAAGAGGGCGAACGCGATCGCCTGGTCGAGCCCCGCGCTCTCCGCCTCCTCTGAGAGCAGCGAGCCGGCCGGCGCGTACGCCGCGCCGAACACCGGGTCGGCGATCAGCACCGCCGCCGCGAACAGGGCGAGCGTGGTCGGCCACGGCAGCAGCAGTGCGCACACGAGCGAGCCGGCGAGGCAGGCGCGAAGCGGCACGAGCCGGCCGCGGCGGTCGGAGATCCGGCCCACCAGCGGGCTCAGCACCCCGCTGAGCGCTGCACCTGCGAGGAACACCGCGCCGATCGTCGTCTCGCTCGCTCCGAGCCTGTCCATCCGCAGCGGCGCGAGCACGCCCAGCACGCCGAACTCGACGGCCGGGAGCAGCGTGAGCCAGATGCCCGCGAGCGCGCGCCGCTCGCGCAGCGCGGCGAGCAGCGTCGCCGGGCTCCCGCCCCGGGTCGGCCGGGCCGCGGACGTCCGCAGCGTCAACGCGATCAGGACGAGCCCGAGCGCCGCGACGCCGGAGAAGACGCTCCGCGGGCCCGCCGCCGCCGCCCCCGCGCCGAGCGCGGGCCCGAGCAGCGCGCCGAAGATCGCGGCCGCGAGCGCCGTGCCGATGATCTGCCCGCGCCTCTCGGGCGGCGCCTCGCCGATCATCCACGCGAGCGTCCCAGCCCACGAGGCCGCCCCACCCACGCCCTGCACGAAGCGCGCCACGTCGAGCACCTCGATGCTCGGAGCGAACGCGAACGCGACGCTCGAGGCCGACATCAACGCGAGCCCGAGCACGACCGCTGGCCTCACGCCCGCGCGCGCAGCGAACCAGCCCGCGGGCAGCGACCCGATCAGTGTGCCGGCCGCGTAGCTCCCCGCGAGCAGCCCCGCGGCCGACTTCGAGAGGCCGAACTCGTCGACGTAGCGCGGCAGCAGCGGAGCGATCGCCGCGTAGAACATCGTGTCCACGAGGACGATCGCGCAGGCGAGAACCAGCAGGCGGCGCACGCCGCCGATGCTAGAGAGACGCCCCAGCGGGGCGCGCTAGCCCGAGTAGAGCGCCTCGATCTCCGCCGCGTACTTCTCGGCGATCGGCTTGCGCTTGAGCTTCATCGTGGGCGTCAGCTCGTCGCCGTCCGGCTGCCACTCGGTCGCCAGCACCTTGAACCGCTTGATCTGCTCGACGCGCGCGAGCTGCGCGTTCGCCCTCTCGACCCCGCGCTCGATCTCGGCGATCACCGCGGGCTCCTTCGCGAGCGCCTCGATCGACGCGCCGCGGAGCCCGTTCCGCTGCGCGAAGACCGGCGCGAAGTCCGGGTCGAGCGTTATCAGCGCGACGTTGAACGGGCGCGCGTCGCCGATCGCGACCGCCTGCCCGATCAGGGGGCTCGCGGCCTTAAGCTTCGCCTCGATGTTCGCGGGCGACATGTTCTTGCCGCCCGCGTTGATGATCAGCTCCTTCTTGCGGTCGACGATGCGCAGGTAGCCGTCCTCGTCGAGCTCCGCCACGTCGCCGGTGTGGAGCCAGCCGTCCTCGTCGAGCGCCTCGCGCGTCCGGTCGGGGCTGTTGCGGTAGCCGGGCATGACCATCGGCCCGCGCACGAGCAGCTCGCCGTCCTCGGCGATCCTGACCTCAAGATCGGGGGCCGGCGGCCCGACGGTGCCGATCCTGATCCGCTCCGGCGGGTTGCACGCGCCCGCGCCGCAGGTCTCGGACATCCCCCACAGCTCCGCGAGCGGGAGTCCGAGCGCGTGGAAGAACTCGATCACCTCTGGGGGAGTGGGCGCGGCGCCCACGTTCAGGGCCTCGAGCTCGTCGAGACCGAGCATCGCCCGGATCCCGGACAGGACCTCCGCGTCGAGCCGCTCCCACTCCTCGACCACCTCCCGCGGCGGCCGCTCGCCCGCCTGCTCGGCGCGGACCTTGCGCAGCCCGAGCTCGAGCGCGCGCTCGATCGCGGCCTTGCGCGCCTCGTCCTGCTCTGCCTCGATGCCCGCCTCGAGCGCGGCCTTCAGCTTCTCGAAGACGCGCGGCACGGCGAAGAACCAGGTTGGGCGGACCTCGGGCAGGTAGGCGATCACCTGGCGCGGGTCGGGACAGCAGGTGGCGGTGAAGCCGAGCATCATCGGCAGGTAGTGGCTGCAGTTGCGCTCGGCCACGTGCGCCATAGGCAGGTAGGAGACGACCCGGCCGTGGTCGGGGAACTCGATGATCCGGTCGAAAGAACGCACCGCCGCGATCAGGTTGCCGTGCGTGAGCTGGACTCCCTTCGGCGGGCCGGTGGTGCCGGAGGTGTAGATCAGCGTCAGCAGGTCGTCGGGCTCGACGGCGCGCCAGGCTGCCTCGAAGTCGAAGCCCGGGTCCCCGCGCTCCGCCACCTCGGCGAGCGAGAGCGTGCCCTCCCCCTCGCCGTCCACGAGCACCACGTGCTCGACCCCGGGCACCGCGTCCCTGACGGCGAGCGCACGGTCGGCGAAGGCCTCCTCGGTCACGAGGATCGAGCTCCCGGCGTCGCGGGCGAGGAACGCGATCTGCTCGGGCGTGTAGGTGTTGTAGACCGAGAAGGGCGTCGCCCCGAGGTGCATCGCCGCGGTGTCGGCGAGGTGGAACTCAGGGCGGTTGGTGAGCATGATCGCCATCGTCCCGCCGCGCCCGAGCCCGAGCGCCGCGAGGCCCGCGCCGAGGGCGCGCACCCGCTCGGCGTACTCGCCCCAGGTGTGCTCGACCTCGCCGCCACGGGTGCGCAGCGCGACCCGCTCGGAGTTGTCGGCAGCGGTCATCTGGAACGCCTCGCAGAGCGTCGAGGCCGTGAGCGCGCGGGGGCGGCCGCGCTCAGCGCGAGTCCTGCTGGTGGCCATTCCCTCTCCTCCTTCGAGCGGCCAGGTTCCCTCGCAACGGACTATCTCACGAAAGCCGGCGCCCGGTCGGGCGCGGCGGGCGCCCTCAGCGCACGTTGAAGCCGCCGCTGCGGAGGCGGTCGAGGTCGTTCGTGAGGCCGATCACGAACAGGCCGATGATGAGCATGAACCCGACCACGCTCGCCTGCTCCATCACGCGGAACGGCACCGGCCGGCGCCTGACCTTCTCGACGAGCGCCCAGAAGATGTGCCCGCCGTCGAGCGGCAGGAACGGGAAGAGGTTGACAATCGCAAGCGACAGCGAGATCACCGCGATCAGCGTGACCGCGTCGGCCGCGTCGCGCTCGATCGTCTGGCGGGTCGCCTCGTAGCCGCCCACGACGCTCGAGATGTCCTTGCGCTTGCGCTCGTCGAAGATGCGCGCCGGGAGGGCGACCGTCTGCTTGGTGAGGTACCAGAAGCGGTCGGCGGTCCACGTGAACGACTCGCCCGCCGCGAGCGTCTGGCGCTGCCCGCCCGTCCCGAGCAGGAAGCCGACGCGCATGCGCTTGGTGGCGCTGTCGTAGCGCGGCGTGAGCGAGACGGTGCGGCGCGCGCCGTCGCGCTCGACGGTCAGCCTCACGGGCGTGGCGGCGGCGCAGCCGTCGACGCGCCTGCCGCCCGGGCAGCCGTGCGCCGCGATCGCGCTCGAGATCGCCGCGGGCGCGAGCCGCCTGCCGTCCACGCCGACGATCCGGTCTCCCGGCTGCAGCACGCCCGCCGCGGGGAGCGACCTGTCGACCCCGGCCACCCGGTTCGAGATGTCCTGCGCGCCGATCTGCCAGAAGTACAGGAACAGCAGCACGAACGCGATCACGACGTTCACGGCCGGCCCGGCGGCGATCACGACGATCCGCTTCCAGGGCGGCTGGGCGTGGTAGGCCCGGTCGCGAACCTCCTCGGGGAGGCGCTCGTCCGGGTTCATGCCGCTGATCTTCACGTAGCCGCCGAGCGGCAGCGCCCCGATCGCGTACTCCGTCTCGCCCACCCGCTTGCGGGCGAGCAGCGGCGGGAAGAAGAGGGAGAAGCGCTCGACGCGCATCCCGACCGCCTTGGCCGCGGCGAAGTGCCCCGCCTCGTGCAGCACGATGAGCACCACGAAGCCGAGGAAGGCGAGCAGCCAGCTCATGCGCGCACCGCCTCCACGGCCTCGCCGGCCAGCTCGCGCGCGGCGGCGTCCGCCCTGGAGAGGTCGGAGAAGTGCCCGACCGGCTCGACGGGCAGCGACTCGAGGCAGCGCTCGATCACCTCGGGGATGCCCGTGAACGAGAGGCGCCCGTCGAGGAAGGCGCGCACCGCGACCTCGTTCGCCGCGTTCAGCACGCAGGGCGCGGTTCCGCCCGCGCGGCCCGCCTCGCGCGCCAGGCGCAGGCACGGGAACGCCCGCTCGTCGGGCGCCTCGAACGTGAGCTGGCCGAGCGCGGGCAGGTCGAGCGCGGGCACGGGCACGTCCGCGCGCTCGGGGTGGTGCAGGGCGTAGGAGATCGGCACGCGCATGTCGGGGTACCCGAGGTGCGCGAGCGAGGCGCCGTCGTTGAGGTGGACGAGCGCGTGGACGATCGACTGGGGGTGGACCACCACGTCGATCCGCTCGTACGGCACGCCGAAGAGGTGGTGGGCCTCGATCACCTCGAGCCCCTTGTTCATCAGCGTCGCCGAGTCGATCGTGATCTTGCCGCCCATCTCCCAGGTGGGGTGGGCGAGCGCCTGCTCCACGGTCACGCTCTCGAGCTCCTCGGGGCTGCGGCCGCGGAACGGCCCGCCCGACGCCGTCAGCACCAGGCGCTCGACCGCGCCGGGGCGCTCGGACCCGATGAGCTGCGCGAGCGCGGAATGCTCTGAGTCGACCGGGACGATGCGCGCGCCGGTCGCCTCCGCGAGCGCGGTCACGAGCTCGCCTCCCACCACGAGGCTCTCCTTGTTCGCGAGCGCGAGGTCGATCCCCTCGCCCAGCGCGGCGACCGTCGGCCCGAGGCCCGCCGAGCCGACGAGCGCGTTCAGCACCAGGTCGCACTCCGTCTCGGTGACGAGGGACATGACGCCCTCGGCCCCGGCCAGCACCTCCCCCTCGGTCCACGCCTCGGCGGCGAGCGCGGCGGCCGCCTCGTCCGCGAGCGCGACCCGCGTGACGCCGTGGGCGCGGGCCTGCTCCACCACCTGCTCGAAGCTCGTGGCGGCGGCGAGCGCGACGACCTCGAGCTCGTCGCTTCGCCCGATCACGTCGAGCGCCTGCGTGCCGATCGAGCCCGTCGACCCGAGGACGATCACCCTGCGCATCCCCTCGGAGTCTAGGGCCCGCCCGCGAGCGCACCGTAGGGGGCGCGCCGGGCCTATGATCGGTGTCGGCGTGGAGCAGCGGGTCAGCCTGATCACCCTCGGTGTGGCGGACGTCGAGCGCGCCCGCGCCTTCTACGAGGCGCTCGGCTGGCGCTGCGCCAACGACTCGAAGGCCCAAGGGGTCGCGTTCTTCCAGGCCGGCTGCATGGTCGTGGCGCTCTGGGGGCGCGAGGAGCTGGCGCGCGACTGCGGTCTCGAGCCCACCCCGCCGGGCGGCTTCGGCGGCTTCGCGCTCGCCTACAACGTGCGCTCGCCGGCCGAGGTCGACGAGGTGCTCGCGCACGCCGAGGAGGCCGGCGCGACCATCATGCGGCCGGGCGCCGAGACCTTCTGGGGCGGCTACTCGGGGCTCTTCCTCGACCCCGACGGACACCCCTGGGAGGTGGCGCACAACCCGCGCTGGACGGTCGCCGAGGACGGCTCGGTCACGATCTAGCGCCTCGATTCCCGGCCCGTGCGACTGCGGGTGCGCTTTGCCCGAGCCCCGGCTACGGGTCTACGATGGGCGCGTGCGCTTCGGGATCTTCTACGAGCACCAGCTCCCGAGGCCGTGGGAGGACGGCGCCGAGCACCGCCTGCTTAAGGACGCGCTCGAGCAGGTCGAGATCGCCGACCGCGTCGGCTTCGACTACGTCTGGGAGGTGGAGCACCACTTCCTCGAGGAGTACTCGCACTCCTCCGCTCCCGAGGTCTTCCTCGCCGCCTGCTCGCAGCGCACCCGGCGCATCCGCCTCGGCCACGGCATCGTCCAGCTCCCGCCGCGCGTCAACCATCCCGCCCGCGTGGCGGAGCGGATCGCCACGCTCGACCTGATCTCGGACGGGCGGGTCGACTTCGGCACCGGCGAGTCCAGCTCGGCGGCCGAGCTCGGCGGCTTCCTGGTCGAGCGCGAGCGCAAGCGCGAGATGTGGGCCGACGCCCTCGACGCGATCACGCGCATTCTCGTCGAGGAGCCGTTCGCGGGCTGGGAGAGCGAGCACTTCTCGATGCCGCCGCGCAACGTGCTGCCGAAGCCGCTGCAGAAGCCGCATCCGCCGCTGTGGGTCGCGTGCAGCCGGCGCGAGACGATCCACCTCGCCGCGCGGCGCGGGATCGGCGCCCTGTCGTTCTCCTTCGTCGAGCCCGAGGACGCGGCCAAGTGGGTCGCGGAGTACTACGAGCTGCTCGAGTCGGACGAGTGCGCGCCCGCCGGCTTCGCGGTCAACCCGAACGTCGCCGTGGTGCTCCCGATGATGCTCCACGAGGACGAGCGGACCGCGATCGAGCGTGGCATCGACGGCGGCAACTTCTTCGGCTACTCGCTCGTGCACTACTACAGCGGCATCCCCCACTCCCCCGGGCGGACCGACATCTGGCAGGAGTTCGGCGAGCGCCGCGACGCGACCGGCTTCTCGCGCGCGGGGGTGACCGCCGACCGCCAACCGCTCGGCGTGAAGGTGCTCCAGCAGGGGTTCGGCTCGCTCAGGGGCGCGATCGGGACCCCCGCGCAGGTCACCCAGCTCGTCGAGCGCTACGAGGCCGCGGGGGTCGACCAGGTGATCTTCGTGCTCCAGGCCGGCAGGAACCGCCACGAGCACATCTGCGAGAGCCTCGAGCTGTTCGGGCGCGAGGTCCTGCCGCGCTTCGCCGAGCGCGCCGACGAGCGCGACCGCGAGCGGCTCGAGCGTCTCGGCCCTGCGATCGAGCGGGCGCTCGCCCGCCGCGACCCGCCGCGCCACGCGCCCCCGTACGCGATCGACGAGCAGGCCGAGCTCGCGCGCCACGCGCGCCGCCGCCGCGCCGAGGCCCTCGACCTGCGCGCGCTCGTGGGGGCGGTCGCGGACGACGCCCGCCTGCGCGCCCAGCGCCGCGGCCGCGACGCGCTGCGCAGGCTCGTGGCCGGCAGGACGGACGCGGAGCTCGAGCGCCGCTTCGGGCGGCGCCTCGTGCAGAAGGCGGTCTTCGGCGCGCTGGCGCGCGCCTACGACCCGCGCCTGGGCGGCGGCTTCGAGGGCGACATCGCCTACGAGTTGCGGGACGGGCGCGGCGCGGCCGCCGCGCGCTGGACGATCCGCGTCGGCGGGCAGCGCGCGAGCCTGCTCGAGGGGGACGGGCGCGACCCGGCGGTCACGATCCGCATGCGTGTGGCCGACTGGGCGCGCATCGTCGCCGGCGAGCTCCACCCCGTGGACGCGCTGCTCACGGGTCGGACGGAGGTGGAGGGCGACCTCGCCGTGGCGGCCCGCCTGAGCGAGATGTTCGGCGGCCCCTCGCCGTACTAGGCGCGGCCCGGCGCGGCGCGCCCCTATGCCCCGAAGCCGACAGCCCGGGCCACGTAGTACCCCGTGACCGCCGTGAAGAAGACCGCGTCGAGGCGGTCGAGCACGCCGCCGTGGGCGCCGAAGACGGTGCCGCTGTCCTTCACGTGCAGGTCGCGCTTGATGAGCGACTCGAAGAGGTCCCCGACCGGCCCCACGAGCGCGACCGAGAAGCCCATGATCAGCGCGTCGGTCCCCTTGAACCAGTCCTGGTAGCCGACGGCGAACAGCCAGAACGCGAGCCCGCCCGCGACGATGCCCGTCACGAGCCCCTCGAGCGTCTTGTTCGGCGAGATCGTCGGCGCGAGCGGACGGCGGCCCCAGGAGCGGCCGCCCAGGTAGGCGGCGGTGTCGCCGACGAAGGTCCCTATCAGGACGTCGAGCACGAGCCCGCCCCCGTGCTCGAGATCGCGCAGCAGCACGGCGTGCGCCAGCGCGACGCCGACCCAGAGCAGGCCGAAGAGCGTCACCGCGACGCCGTAGGCGACGTGCTCGCGCCGCCTGCGCCGCACGGCGACCAGGAACGTGAGCGGGACGCAGAGCGCGAGCGCGAGCAGCAGCTGGTACTGGTCGCCGTAGTGCGCGGCGAGCAGCAGCCCCGCGAGCCCCAGGTAGCCGGCGAGGTGCACCGGGCGCGCGCGCTCGGTCATCCGGTAGAGCTCGGCGAGGGCGAGCGCCCCGACGGCGACGAGCGCCAGCACGAACACGATCCCGCCCTCGGCCACGATGAAGAGCGCGAACGCGATCGCGGGCAGCGCGGCGACGATCCGCGCCCCGAGGTCCGAGCGCTGACTGCGGCGGCGCGCGCGGCGGACGCGGCGCTCCTGGCGCGAGGCCACGACTACCGTGCCCCGAAGCGCCGCTGCCTGACGGAGAACTCGTCCAGCGCCGCCTCGAGCGCCGCGCGGTCGAAGTCGGGCCAGAGCGCATCCGAGAACACGAGCTCGGAGTACGCGCACTGCCAGAGCAGGAAGTTCGAGAGCCGGTGCTCCCCGCTCGTGCGGATCAGGAGGTCGGGGTCGTTCATCTCGGGCGCGTAGAGAAGACGGCTGAACTCCTCCTCGCCACCGCCCTCGAAGCGCGCGGCCGCGTCGAGGATCTCCGCGCGGCCGCCGTAGTCGAAGGCGACGAACAGCGTCATCTTCGCGTTCTGCCCGGTCGTCTCCTCGGCCCACTCCATCCGCCGCCGCAGGTCCGCGGAGATCCGGTCGCGCCGCCCGATGAAGCGCATCCTCACGCCCTCCTCGTCGAGCTCGGGCGTCTCGGACTCGATCAGGTCGCCGAACAGCTCCATCAGCCCCTGGACCTCCGAGTCGGGGCGGGTCCAGTTCTCGGTCGAGAAAGCGTAGGCGGTCAGCTCCTCGATGCCGAGCTGCACCGCGTGGCGGACGGTGCGCTTGAGCGCCTGCGCGCCCTCGCGGTGGCCCTCGAGCACGGGCAGCCCGCGCTGCCGCGCCCAGCGTGCGTTGCCGTCCATGATGATGGCGACGTAGCGCGCTGACACCGGGGAGCCGGGTCCGTCCTCAGACTTCGAGGATCTCTTCTTCCTTGCCGGCGAGGAAGCTGTCGATCTCGGCGATGCGCCCGTCGGTGAGCTTCTGCAGCTCAGTCTCGGCGCGGTGCTCCTCGTCGGAGCCCACCTCGCCCTCCTGCTTGAGCTCGCGCAGCTCGTGCATCACGTCCCGGCGGATGTTGCGGATAGCCACGCGCCCCTCCTCGGCGATGCCGCGTACGACCTTCACGAGCTCGCGCCGGCGCTCCTCGGTGAGCTCCGGGATCGTCAGCCGGATCACGGCGCCGTCGTTCGACGGCGTGAGCCCGAGATCGGACTCCATGATCGACTTCTCGATCGTGCGGATCGAGGACTTGTCGTAGGGCGTGATGGTGAGCATCCGCGCCTCGGGCGCGGAGATGCTCGCCAGCTGCTTGAGCGGCGTCTTGGCGCCGTAGTAGTCGACCTCGACGCGGTCGAGCAGGTGGGGCGTCGCGCGCCCCGTGCGGACCGTGGAGAACTCCTGGCGCGTCGCCTCCACCGACTTCGTCATCCGCTCGCTCGCGTCGGCAAGTAGCTCGTCGATCAGCTCGCTCATGTCGAGACCAGCGTTCCCACTCGTTGACCGGACACTATCCGCTCGATGTTCCTCTCGTCGTCGATGTTGAAGACGTAGATCGGCAGCGAATTGTCCATGCAGAGCGAGAGCGCCGTGGAGTCCATCACCGCGAGCCGGCGCTCGATCGCCTGGTGGTGCGTGATCGCGGGCAGGAACTCGGCGTCGGGGTTGGCGCGCGGGTCGGAGTCGTAGACGCCCTCGACCCCGTTCTTCGCCATCAGCATCGCCTCGGCGTGGATCTCGAGCGCCCGCAGCGCGGCCGCCGTGTCCGTGGTGAAGAACGGGTTGCCCGTGCCCGCCGCGAAGATCACGATGCGCCCCTTCTCGAGGTGGCGGATCGCGCGGCGGCGGATGTACGGCTCGGCCACCTCGGAGATCGTGAGCGCGGACTGGACGCGCGTGTCGGCGCCGAGCTTCTCAAGCGCGTCCTGCAGCGCCAGCGCGTTGAGCACGGTGGCGAGCATGCCCATGTAGTCGCCGGTGGCGCGGTCCATGCCGGCCGCCGCGCCCTGCATGCCGCGGTAGATGTTGCCGCCCCCCACGACGATCGCCATCTCGACGCCCCGCTCGGCGACGCGCTTGACCTGCTCGGCGATCGCCCGGATGCGCCGGGGGTCGGCGCCGTACGGCAGGTCGCCCATCAGCGCCTCCCCCGAGAGCTTCAGCAGCACGCGCCGGAAGACGGGCGCTACGCCATGCCCTCCGTCGCCTGCCATCGCGCGGCTACTCCTCGCCCACCACGAACCGGGCGAAGCGGCGGATCACCACGTTCTCGCCCGTCTTCGCCGAGACCTCGGCGCGCAGCTGCTCGATCGTCCGGCCGCCGTGCTTCTCGTCGTGCACGTGCTTCTGGTGGAGCAGCACGTTCTCCTCGAGCCACTTGCGCCAGCGGCCCTCGACGATCTTCGGCCGCGCCTGCTCGGGGCGGTCCTGCGCCTGCTCCTCGTAGATCCGCTGCTCGGCCTCGCGCACTTCGGCGGGCACCTCGTCCTCCGACACGTACTGCGGCGCGGCGGCCGCGATGTGGAGCGCCAGGTCGCGCACGAAGGCGCGGAAGTCCTCGTTGCGCGCCACGAAGTCGGTCTCGCAGTTGACCTCGACCAGGACGCCGATCTTGCCGCCGGCGTGAATGTAGCTCTCGACGAGGCCCTCGGACGCCGCGCGCTCGCCGCGCTTGGCGGCCTGAGCCTGGCCCTTGACGCGCAGGATCTCGATCGCCTTGTCGACGTCGCCGCCCGCCTCCTGGAGCGCGGCCTTGCAGTCCATCATGCCGGCGCCCGTGCGGTCGCGCAGCGCCTTGACGTCGGCCGCGCTGATCGTGCTCGCGCTCACTGCTCGCTCACCTCTTGCGTCTCGCTGTCTGCCTGCTGACCGGCGGGCTCAGCCGCGCCGGCGCCGCTCTGGTCGCCAGCGTCAGGCGCTGCGGCCGCGGGCGCGTCGGCTGGCTGCGCCGCCGCCTCGGGCTGCTCCTGCCCCGCGGGCCCGGGCTGCTGCTGGGGCGCGGCTGCCCCGGGCTGCTGTTGTTGTTGCTGCTGCTGCTGCTGCGCGGCCTGCCGCTGCGCCGCGGCCTCCGCCTCGCGCCGAGCCTGCTCTTCCGCCTCGCGCCGAGCCTGCTCCTCCGCCTCGCGCCGAGCCTGCTCCTCCGCCTCCCGGCGGGCCCGCTCCTGCTCGGCCCGGAACTGGGCCGCGCGCTCCGCCACGACGGAGCCGATCGCGTCGACGATCAGCTTGCACGAGCGGATCGCGTCGTCGTTGCCCGGAATCGGGTAGGTGACGGGCTCGGGATCGACGTTCGTGTCGACGAGCCCGATGATCGGGATGCGCAGCCGCGCCGCCTCGCGCACCGCGATCGCCTCGGTCTTGAGGTCGATGATGAACACGGCGTCGGGCGTCCGCTGCATGTTGCGCACGCCGCCGAGGTTCGTCTCGAGCTTCTCCTTCTCGGCCTGGGCGGCGATGCGCTCGCGCGTCGGGAGCAGCTCGAGCGTCCCGCTCTCCGTCCACTCGGTCAGGTCGTGGAGGCGGCGGATGCGCCTGTTGATCGTCTGGAAGTTCGTCAGCAGGCCGCCCAGCCAGCGCTGGTCGACATACGGCATCCCCGCCGCCTCGGCCGCCTCCTTGATCGCGTCGCGCGCCTGCTTCTTGGTGCCGACGAAGAGGATCGTGCCGCCGCGCGACGCGAGGTCTGCCGCGAACTCCTGCGCCGCGCGCAAGAGCTTCTCCGTCTGCTGGAGGTCGATGACGTGGATGCCGCCGCGCTCGCCGAAGATGAACCGGCGCATCTTCGGGTTCCAGCGGCGCGTCTGGTGGCCGAAGTGGACTCCGGCCTCCAGCAGCTCCTTGATTCCAACCTGCTGGGCCACTCTCTGCTCCCTTGTGCGTTGCGTGCTGCGAAAAGAAACCCGCCTGCCGGCGCGCGGACCCGGCTCGAGCGCCGGGCAGGGCCGCGCCCCCGCAAGCGGGGTCGGTGGTTGCCTTGCCGCGCGTAAGCATAGGCAAAGCGCGCCCCGGCGCCGGCCGAAGCGCTCCCAAAGAGGCGAGGCGGCCCGAAAGCCGCCCCGCTCCGTTCTCGCTCAGCCCCCGACTGGCCCTTCGGAGGCCGGCTCCCGCCGGGCTGCCGCGAGCGCGCGCGACAAGTCGGCGGGTAGTTTGGACTCGCAGCGAAGGCTTTCCCCCCGCACCGGGTGGTCAAACGTCAGCGCGGCGCTGTGGAGGAATTGGCGCGCCAGGCCAAGACGGCGGCCGCAGGCGGCGCCGCCGTACTGGCGGTCGCCGCACACGGGATGGCCGATCGCCGCCATGTGCACGCGGATCTGGTGCGTGCGTCCGGTCTCGAGGCGCACGCGCAGCAGCGAGGTGCGCGGCAGGGCCTCAACGAGCTCGAAATGGGTGACCGCCCGGCGCCCCGCGTCGGTGCGGATCGAGATCAGCTTGCGCTCGCGCCGATCGCGCCCCACGGCGGCGTCGATCGTGCCGCTGCGCGCGTCGGGCCGTCCCGCGACCAGCGCCAGGTACTCGCGGCGGATCTCGCGCCGGCGCAGCATCTCCTGCAGCGCGCGGTGGACCTCCTCGCTCTTCGCGACGACGAGCAGCCCGGAGGTGTCGCGGTCGAGCCGGTGCACGATGCCCGGGCGCAGCGGGTGCCCGCCGGCGGCCCCGCGGGCCGCGAGCGCCTGCGCGAGCGTGCCGGCGGGATGGCCCGGGGCGGGGTGCACGACAACGCCCGCGGGCTTGTCGACCACGAGCAGCCAGTCGTCCTCGTAGACGACCTCGAAGTCGACGCCCTCCCCCACACGCGCATCCACAGGCGGCGGCTCCTCGAGCAGCACCTCCACCGCCTCGCCGGGCGCGAGCCGGTGCCGCTTGCGCCGCGGCTCGCCGTCCACGCTCACAAGGCCCGCATCGATCAGCCGCTGCGCCTTCGCGCGCGAGCCCACCGCGGGCTCCTCCGCGAGCCGCGCGTCGAGACGGCGCCCGGCGTCGTCCTCGCCGGCGACGAACGCCAGCCGCTCGCTCATCGCGCCTCGCGGGCCTCGATCAGCCAGAGCAGCGCGAGCACCCCGACGACGATGCACACGTCGGCGACGTTGAAGGCCGGCCAGGCCGCGGGGTCGATGAAGTCCGTCACGGCGCCGTCGCGCGCGCGGTCCCAGACGTTGCCGAGCGCGCCGCCCAGCACGAGCCCGGTGGGCAGCCACAGGAGCCGGGTGGCGCTCCTGAGCGCGAAGTAGACGACGAGCGCCGCCAGCGCCACGGTGGTGAGCACAGACACCGCGACCCCGCCGCCGCCGAAGAAGCCGAACGCCACGCCCCTGTTGCGGACGTAGGCGAGGTCGAGCCCCGGGAACAGGTCCCGCGCCTCGCCGATCGCAAGCGAGGCGCGCACGAGCGCCTTCGTGGCCTGGTCGACGCCGAGGACGACCGCGGTCGCCGCGAGCGCGAGCAGCCAGTGCCGCGCACGCGCGCTCACGGCAGCCGCTCCCGCAGGTCCGCGGCGGCGACGCCGTCGAGCCGCAGCAGCTTGTCGCGCGACGACTGCCCGCTCACCACGCTCACCCGCGACGCGGGCACGCCCGCCGCCCTCGCGAGGAGGCGCCGCAGCGCGTCGTTCGCGCGGCCCTCAACCGGCGGCGCGGTCACGCGCACGAGCAGCGCGCCGCCGCGCTCCCCCGCGATCTCCTCGCGCTTCGCACGCGGCTGCAGGCGGACTCGCAGGAGAGCCGAGCCGTCGCGCTCCGAGAGGTAGGGCAGCGGCTCCGCCAAGGCGCTCAGCCGGCGATCGCGGCCGCCACTATCCGCCCGACGAGGAAGAGGACGAAGAGGGCGATCATCGGCGAGACGTCGAGCGCGGCCGGGCCCATGCGGATCGGCGGGATGACGCGCCGGAAGAGGTTGAGGTACGGGTCGGTCACGTCGTGGACGAAGGCGATGACGGCTTGGAGCGTGCGGTTGTAGGGGATGCGCGGGATCCACGTCAGCAGGATCCGGATGAAGATGAGGATCGCGTAGACGAGGACGAGCGTGTAGACGTAGCTGCCCACGTCCTCGCGCGTGATCGCGGCGAGCGCGCTCACCGCGCCGCCCCCTCGACCACGGCCGCCACGGCGGCGTCGAAGGCGGCGCGCACGCCCGCCCGCTCGAGCGCGGCGACCCCGCGCGCCGTCGCGCCGCCGGGCGAGGTCACCCTGTGCCTGAGCGCGGCGCCGTCGAGTCCCGTCCGGCGCATCACCTCGGCGCTCCCGGCCATCGTCTCGACGGCGAGCCGGGCAGCGTCCTCGCGCGCGAGGCCCTGTCGCACGCCGGCGTCGACGAGCGCCTCCACAACGAGCCCCATGAACCCGGGACCGCAGCTCATCAGCGCCATGGCGGGCTCGACGAGCGGCTCGGACGGCAGCCGGACCACCGCGCCCACGCGCTCGAACAGCGCCACGATCTCGGCCTCCGGCCCCTCGGCGGCGAGCCGGCCCGGGACGTAGCAGGACACGCCCTGGCGCACCTCGACGGGGATGTTCGGCAGGAAGCGGTAGACGGGCGCGCCGGGGTAGGCGTCCTCCACCCGGGCGACCGGCGTGGCCGCGAGGATCGACACGACGGCCCGCTCGTAGCCGCGCAGCTCAGCCGCCACCTCGTCGAGCTGGCCCGGCTTGTGGCAGAGGAAGAGCACATCCGCCCGCTCGGCCACGTCGCCGTTTGCGGCGAGCGCCTCGCCGCCCAGCTCCTCGGCGAGCGCCTCGGCGCGGCCGGGCGCGGGGTCGGACACGAGCACCGGCTCGCCGAAGCCGCGGGCCAGCGCGCTCGCCATGTTGCCTGCGCCTATGAACCCGATCCGCATGGCGCGCGAAGCATAGGCGGCGTCCGCCGCCGCGAGCTCACGACTGGTTGAAGAAGCCCTTCTCCATCAGCCGCGCGCGCTCCTCGGCGGAGACCTCGACGTTGCGCGGCGTGAGCAGGAAGACCTTGTCGGCGATGCGCTGCATCCCGCCGTCGAGCGCGTAGGTCAGGCCCGAGGAGAAGTCGATCAGCCGCTTCGAGAGGTCGGTGTCCGTAGTCTGCAGGTTGAGGATCACCGGGATCTGGTCCTTGAACTGATCGGCGATCTGCTGCGCGTCGTTGAAGTTCTTGGGCACGACGAGATGCACCTGCACGTCCGAGCGGCCGTTCTCCACCGGGCGCAGGACGCGCGTGGGGCGGCCGGCCGAGCGCGGCGAGGGCTCGTCGTCGGCGAAGATGTCGTCGAACTCGTCGCGGCGGCGCCGGGTGGCGAGGCGGCGCACGTTCGGCCGCTCGCGGTAGCGGTCCTCGAGCTCGTGCTCCGGCTCCACCTCGTCCTCGACGTAGCCGTCATCCTCTTCGGCGAGGCCGAAGTAGACGAGTGCGCGGTGCCAACTGTCGCGTAGCGCCATCTGGGTGAGGTGTTTCGCCCGGGACGGCCGAGATCCTTCCGTTTACACGTTACAGCGTTCTACCTGCTCAGATGACCGATTTCCACATCGACTCCCCCGGGGGGACGATCGCCGGCGAGGTGGTGGGCGAGGGCCCGCCCGTCCTGCTGCTCCACGGGCTCACCGCCACCAGGCGCTACGTCGTGATGGGCTCGAGCTACCTCGAGCGCCACGGCTACCGGGTCGTGGCCTACGACGCGCGGGGCCACGGCGAGTCCTCCCCCGCCCCCGCGCCGGGCGCCTACGAGTACTCGGACCTCGTCGCCGACCTCGGCGCGGTGATGGACGAGCTCGGGATCGGGCGCGCGCTGCTCGCGGGCGCCTCGATGGGCGCGCACACCGCCGTGGCGTTCGCGATCGCCCACCCCGAGCGGGTGGCCGCGCTCGTCCTGATCACCCCGGCCTACGACGGAGCCCCCCGCGAGGACGATCTCGCCCACTGGGACGCGCTCTCCGCCGGCCTCCGGGACGGGGGCGCGGACGCGTTCCTGGCGGCGCTCGAGCCGCCCGCCGACCCGCGCTGGCGCGAGACGGCGCTCACGGTCGCGCGCCAGCGCATCGAGCGGCACCTGCACCCGGAGGCGGTGGCCGACGCGCTCCGCGTCGTGCCGCGCTCGGCGGCGTTCGACGGCCTCGCGGCGCTCGAGCAGGTTCACGCCCCGACGCTGATCGTCGCAAGCCGCGACGAGGCGGACCCCGGCCACCCGCTGCGCGTCGCCGAGGCATACCACTCGCGGCTGCCGCGCTCCGAGCTGATCGTCGAGCCGCCCGGCAAGTCGCCGATCGCCTGGCAGGGCGCCCAGCTCTCGAGGGCGATCGCGGAGCTCGCGCAGCGGGCGGGCTACTCGTAGAGCACGGTGCCGAGCCGCACGATCGTCGCGCCTTCCTGCACGGCCACCTCGAAGTCCTGCGTGGTCCCCATCGACAGGCGCTCGAGCCCGTGCTCGGCCGCCAGCTCGGCCAGGCGGGCGAAGTACGGCCGGCTCCGCTCGGGATCCTCGGAGAGCGGCGGCATCGTCATCAGCCCGGTCACCGGCACCGGCGAGCGCGCGATGAACGCGCCGAGCTCCTCCGGCGCGATCCCCGCCTTCGACTCCTCGCCGGACAGGTTGACCTCGACGAGGATCTCCGGAGCGGGGTGCTGCGCGAGCCGGCGGAGCGCCGAGTCGGACGCGATCGAGTGGATCAGCCGCACGTTCGGGGCGATGTCGCGCACCTTGCGGCTCTGCACGACGCCGATGAAGTCCCAGGTGAAGTCGCCGGCGTGGCGCTTGCGCTTGGCGAGCAGGTCCTGGGCGCGGTTCTCCCCCACGAGCTCGATGCCCGCCTCGGCGAGCACGCCGAGCTCCGACTCGGGCACGTACTTGGTCGCGGCGAGGATCTCGACCCGCGAGAGGTCGCCGCCCGCTGCGACGATGCGCTCCCGCACACGCTCGAGGTTGTCGCGCACGCGCTCGGGCCGCAGCCCGGTGAACATCCGCCTCACGCCGGCATCCATACCAGGCCCGCCTGGCGGCCCGTCGTGCCGCCGTCGCGCCGGTGCGAGAAGAAGGAGTCGCGCTCGCAGGCGGTGCAGCGGTCCACGTCCACGATGCGCGTCACGCCGAGGGCCTCCAGCTTGCGCCGCGCCACCGCGCGCAGGTCGAGCCTGCGGCCGTCGGCCACGCCCTCGAGGTCTGCGAAGCGGGCGAGCACCTCGGGCCCCACCTCGTAGCAGCAGCGCCCGATGCCCGGGCCGATCGCGGCGGCGGGCGGCTCGGCGAAGGTGGCGAGCGCGCGCTCGATCAGGCCGGCGGCGAGCGGCCGCCAGCCGCAGTGGAGCATCGCCACCCGCCCGCCTCCCGCGAGCGCGACCGGCAGGCAGTCGGCGACCAGCACGAGCAGGGCCACGCCGGGGGCGCCGGTGGCGTGCCCGTCCACCCGCGGGAGCTCGGCGCCCGGACTCGCGTAGCCGCCGCGGCGCGGCGCGGCGTCCCACTCGCGGATCTCCGCTCCGTGCACCTGCCAGCCCATCGCCACCTGCGCGGGATCGAGGCCGGCGTCCGCGGCCGCGCGCGTGCGGTTCTCCGCCACGTTCGCGGGCTCGTCGCCCGTCAAGAGGCCGAGGTTGAGCGACTCGTACGGCCCGCCGCTCACGCCCCCGCGCCGCGTCGTGAACGCGACGCGCGCCCCGTCGAGCTCGAGCTCGATCAGCCGCTCGCTCACTCGCCCTCCCGGCGGCGGGCGGTCTCGAGCGCTGCGCGCAGCTCGTCGCCGCGGCCGGACACGACTCCGTCGAGCTTCAGCCGCAGCGTCTCGCGCAGCGCGCGGCCGAGCGCCGGTCCCTCCGGTATCCCGGCCCGCTTCAGGTCCTCGCCGGTGATCTCGAGCTTCACGTCCCTCAGTGTGTCGAGGTAGGCGCGGATCGGCTCCTCGGGCGCCCCGAGCGCGAGCGCGAGCGCGAGCGCCTCGGGCGGCTCTGAGTGGAGCAGCGCGTGGACGGCGCTCGGCGCGAGCTCGCGCCGGAGCGCGTCCGCGAGCGGCCGCGCCCCGCGCGCGGCGCGCAGCACCGCGGCCGAGCGCCCGCGCGTGAGGTGCAGGTCGTCGACCCAGCCCGCGAGGCCGTCCGGGTCGCAGGCGACGAGGGCGGCGAGGGCGGCGAGCACGGGGTCCGCCCCCACCTCGCTCGCCGCGTCGCGCGCCCGTTCGATGAGCCGGGCGTCCGCGCGCAGCAGCGGGTGCAGCGCGCGGTCGAGGCCGAGCTCCGCCATGCGCGCCACCGCCGCACCCACCTCGGGCTCGCCGAGCAGGTCGAGCAGCTCGTCGCGCACGCGCGCGCCCGACACGGTGGAGAGCCCGTCGCCGCTCGCCTGGGCGCGCGCGAGCGCCTCGGTGTGCGGCTCGATGCGGAAGCCGAGCCTCGTCTCGTAGCGCACCGCGCGCAGCAGGCGCGTGGGGTCGTCCTCGAAGCTGCGGTCGTGCAGCACGCGCACGAGCCCCTGCTCGAGGTCGGCGCGCCCGCCGTGGGGGTCGTGGAGGACGCCCGCGTCCCCGCCGGTGAGGCCGATCGCCATCGCGTTGACGGTGAAGTCGCGGCGGCGCAGGTCCTCGGCGAGCGGAGCGGGCTCGACCTCGGGCAGCGCGCCGGGGCGCGGGTAGGTCTCGCGCCGGGTCGAGGCGAAGTCGAGCTCGAGGTCGCCGAGCGTGACGGTGGCCGTGCCGAAGCGCTCGTGCTCGACCGCGTCGCCCCCGAGCCGGTCGGCGAGCTCGCGCGCGAGCCGCCGCGCGTCGCCGTCCACCGCCACGTCCAGGTCGAGGTGCTCGACGCCGAGCAGGAGGTCGCGCACCGCGCCGCCGACGAGGTAGGCGGGGTCGAGGCCCTCGAGCGCGGGCAGGACGCGCTCCATGCCCGGGAGCGACGCGATCCGCTCGCGCAGCTCCGCGGTCACAGCCGGACGGGGATCCCCGCGGCCCGCATCGCCTCCTTGGCCTCGCGCACGCTGTACTCGCCGTAGTGGAAGATCGAGGCGCAGAGGACCGCGTCGGCGCCGCCCCGCTCGACCGCCTCCACGAGGTGGCGCGGCTCTCCGGCCCCGCCCGAGGCGATCACCGGGACGTCGACCGCGTCGGAGGCCGCGCGGGTGAGCTCGAGGTCGTAGCCGTCCTCGGTCCCGTCGCAGTCCATGCTCGTCAGCAGGATCTCGCCCGCACCGCGCTCGACCCCCTCGCGGATCCAGGCAACCGCGTCGCGCCCGACCGGCGTGCGTCCGCCGTCGACGAAGACCTCCCAGCCGGAGCCGCCGGGGCGCCGGCGGGCGTCCACGGCGAGCACCACGCACTGCGCGCCGAACACCTCTGCGAGCTCGCCGATCAGCTCGGGCCGGCGCACCGCGGCGGAGTTCACGGACACCTTGTCGGCGCCCGCGTCGAGCACGGCCTGCGCGTCCTCCACGCTGCGCACGCCGCCCCCGATCGTGAAGGGGATGAACACGTCGTCCGCCGTGCGCCTGGCGAGCGCCGCGACCGTCTCCCGCTTCTCGTGCGACGCGGTGATGTCGAGGAACACGATCTCGTCCGCGCCCTCGTCCTGGTAGCGGGCCGCGAGCTCGACCGGGTCGCCCGCGTCGCGCAGGTCCACGAAGTTCGTTCCCTTGACCACGCGCCCCTTGTCGACGTCGAGACACGGGATCACGCGCTTGAGCAGCACCTCAGTCGCCCCGCAGCACGGCGTGCGCCTCCTCGATCGTGAACCTGCGCTCGTAGAGCGCCTTCCCGACGATCACGCCGGCCAGGTACGTCAGCCCCCGGTCCTTGAGCTCCTTCAGCGCGCGCAGGTCGTCGAGCGAGGAGATGCCGCCGGAGTAGAGGAAGCGCCCATCCGCCAGGTCGCCGATGCGGCGCACCTCGTCGAGATCGAGCCCCGAGAGCGTGCCATCGCGGTCCGCGTTCGTGTAGACGAACTGCGTCACGCGCTGGGTCTTCAGGCGCTCGATCACCTCCTCGGGCCGCATCTTCGTCGACTCCGTCCAGCCGGACACCGACACGTGCCCGTCGCGGACGTCCACGGCCGGGATGACCCGGCCGTTCCAGGTCTCGGCGGCCTTCTCGAGGAAGCCGGGGTCGGTGTAGGCGGCCGTCCCCACCACGACGCGAGTCGCCCCCGCCTCCAGGGCGTCGCGCACCGCGTCGGTGTCGCGCAGCCCCCCGCCGTACTGCACGACCACATCCAGCTCCCTCGTGATCCGGCGGAGGTGGTGCAGGTTCACCGGCCTGCCCTCGCGCGCGCCGTCGAGGTCCACGATGTGCATCTGCTCCGCGCCGGCCTCCACGAACGACCGCGCGACATCGAACGGATCGTCGGCGTACACGGTCTGGCGGTCGAACGCGCCACGCTCGAGCCGGACGGCGCGGCCGTCCTTGATGTCGATGGCGGGCAGGAGGATCATGCGGCCAGCTTAAGCGAGAGCCCGCAGCCCGCGGCGAAGTTCGCGAGCAGGCGCAGCCCGTGCGGGCCCGACTTCTCCGGATGGAACTGCACGCCGGCCACGCGCCCGCGCTCCACCGCGCTCACGAACTCGCCGCCGTAGGTCGCGGAGCCGAGCACGTCGTCCTCGCGCGCCGGGCGGGGCGCGAGCGAGTGCACGTGGTAGAAGGCCGTCTCTCCTGGCAGCCCCTCGTTCAGCGCCGAGCGCCGGCGCCAGCGCACGGCGTTCCAGCCGATCTGGGGGACCTTGAGGCCCGCCGCGTCGAGCGGCTCCACGCGGCCGGGCAGGAGCCCCAGCCCGGCGGCGCCTCCGAGCTCCTCGCTCTCCTCGAACAGGAGCTGCATGCCGAGGCAGATGCCGAGCACCGGCACGCCCGCGTCGACCCGCTCGCGGATGAGGCGGTCGAGGGCGAGCGAGCGGATCGCCTGCATCGCCTTCGGGAAGGCGCCGACGCCGGGCAGCACGAGCCCGGCCGCGCGCTCGATCTCCGCCTCGTCGCGGGTCACGCGCGCGGTCACGCCCACGTGCGCGAACGCCTTCTCCACCGAGCGCAGGTTGCCCATGCCGTAGTCGACGATCGCGAGCGCGCTCACAGGAGCCCCTTCGTGGACGGCACGCCGCTCTCCGTGGGGTCGATCGCGACCGCCTGGCGCAGCGCCCGCGCGAACGCCTTGAAGGCCGCCTCGACCATGTGGTGCGCGTTCGAGCCGCGCTCGACCGTCACGTGCAGCGTGAGCTTCGCGCTGCTCGCCACGGCGCGGAAGAACTCCTCGACGAGGTCGGTGTCGAAGCCGCCGATCGCCACGTGCGGGAGCTCGGCCTCGAAGGCCACGTAGGGCCGGCCGGAGATGTCGATCGCGGCGCTCGCGCGCGCCTCGTCCATCGGGATCGTCGCCTGCCCGAAGCGCACGATGCCGGCGCGGTCCCCGAGCGCCTGGTCGAGCGCCTGCCCGAGCACGATGCCGGTGTCCTCGACCGTGTGGTGGGCGCCGGTCTCGAGATCGCCCCTGGCGTCGACGTCGAGGTCGAGCCGCCCGTGCCGCGCGAGCGCGTCGAGCAGGTGGTCGAAGAACCCGACGCCCGTCGAGCGGGTGCCCGCGCCCGTCCCGTCGAGCGACAGGCCGAGCCGGATGTCGGTCTCGTTCGTGGTCCTCGAGATCTCAGCGCTGCGGATCACGCGCGCCGCTCCATCGAATCGGCGTGAGCCGGGAAGCCCTCCGCGCGCGCGAGCACGGCCCCCTGCGGAGCGAGCTGCGCGGCGGCCCCGGCCGGCAACGATACCCGAGCCATCCTGCGCCGGAAAGTGGCGGGAGAGAGGCCGCTCGCGAAGCGCGCCGCGCCCCCGGTGGGCAGCACGTGGTTCGAGCCGGCCACGTAGTCGCCGAACGCGACGCCCGCGTCGCGGCCGACGAACAGGCAGCCGGCGTTGCGGATCTCCCCCGCGAGCGCCTCGACCTCCGCTCCCTGGAGCTCCACGTGCTCCGCCGCGAGCTCGTCCGCGAGCCGCACGGCGGCGCGCGCGTCGGGCGCGCGCACGAGCGCGAGCGGCGCCTCGTGCGCGCCGCCGAGCGCGGGGCCGGCCTGCGCCACCCTCTCCTCCACCGCGTCGAGCAGCGCCGCCTCCGGGGAGACGAGCGCGAGCAGGCCGTCGGGGCCGTGCTCGGCCTGCGCCAGCAGGTCGAGCGCGAGCAGCTCGGGGTCGGCGCCCGCCGAGGCGGCGGCCACGAGCTCGCTCGGGCCGGCCACCCCGTCGATCCCCACGACCGCCCCGGCGAGCTGGCGCTTCGCCTCCTGCACGTAGCGGTTCCCGGGCCCGACGATCACGTCGACCGCGGGCACCGACTCCGTGCCGTATGCGAGCGCCGCGACGGCCTGGGCGCCGCCCATCGCGTAGACCTCGCTCACCTCGCAGAGCGCGCAGGCGGCGAGGATCACCGGGTCCGGCGCGCCGCCAGGCCCGGGAGGCGCGCACACCGCGAGCTCCTCGACGCCCGCGGCGCGCGCGGTAGCGGCGCACATCACCACGGTCGACGGGTACGGGGCACGGCCGCCAGGGACGTAGGCCGCCGCGCGCCGCAGGGGCAGCTCCACGTACTCGATCCGCTGGCCGGCGGGCAGCTCGACCCGGACCGGGTCGCGGAGCTGCGCGACGGCGGCCGCCCGCACGTTGGCGATCGCCGTCTCGAGCGCCTCGCGCACCTGCGGGTCGAGCTCGCCGAGCGACTGCGCGAGCGCCGCCTCGGGCACGCGCAGCTCTCCCGGCCGCGCGCCGTCGAAGCGCTCCGACAGCTCCCTGACCGCCTCGTCGCCGCGCTCGCGCACGGCCGCGAGGATCTCGCGCACCGTGGCCTCGGGCTCGTCGGCCGGGGGCGCCAGCGCGCGGATCCGCGCCGCGGTGGCGTCCGGCCCGAAGCGCGTCACGCGCAGCCTCACGACAGGCTCCTGATCCGCTCCACGAGCTCGTCGATCTCGCGCGCCTTCAGCTTGTGCGCCACCGGATTGGCGATCAGCCGAGCGCTGCACGCGCAGATCTGCTCGCGCTCGACGAGCTGATTCTCGCGCAGCGTGGCGCCGGTGGCGGTGAGGTCCACGATCGCGGCCGCGAGCCCGGTGAGCGGCGCGATCTCGACCGAGCCCTTCACCTCCACGATCTCGACCTGGCGGCCCGTGTCGGCGAACCAGCGCGAGGTGATGCGCGGGTACTTCGTGGCCACCCGGACGGCGCCGAGCCGCCGCAGCGACTCCTCCACGGCGCTGTCGCCCTCCCGCTCCGCGACCACCATGCGGCAGGTCCCGTAGCCGAGGTCGAGCAGCTCGTAGACCTCGCGCTCGTCCTGCTCGAGCAGCACGTCCTTGCCGGTGATGCCGATGTCGACCGCGCCGTGCTCGACGTAGGTGGGCACGTCGCTCGGCCGCATGGTGACCACGCCGATGTCGGGGAACACGAGCCGGCGCTCGTTCGCACGCACCTCGCGGGTGTCGACGCCGAGGCGGTCGAGCAGATCGAGCGTCTCGCCGAAGAGCGCCCCGCGCGGGACGGCGATCGTCAGCCCGCTCACAGCGGCTCCTCGCCGCGCGCGATCCGCTCCTCCTCGGCCTGCGCCACGTGCACGCGCTGGATGTCGAGCGCCATGCCGCACGCGGGCAGCGGGCGGCCGAAGCGCCCGAGCAGGTCGTCGTAGCGGCCGCCGCCGCCGAGCGCGAAGCCGACCGCGGGGTCGTACACCTCGAAGACCGCGCCCGTGTAGTAGCCGAGCTCGCGCACGAGGCCGAGGTCGAAGATCACGCGCTCCGCCACGCCGCGCTGCTCGAGCAGCTCGTGGCACGCGCGCAGGCTCTCGATCGCGCCGGCCACCGCCCCGTCCGCCGCGCGCTCGAGCACCTCGGGGCCGCCGCGCAGGGTCGGCAGCGTGACGAGCACGTCGCGGGCCGGACGTGGCAGGCCGAGCCTGTTGACGTGCGTCTCGATGCCCACGAGGTCGCGTTGCGAGAGCCGCTCGAGCAGCGGCATCCGCTCCCGCTCTGGGACGCCGTACTCGGCGAGCAGGGTGCGGTAGAGCGAGCCGTCGCCGACGCCGATCCTGTGGCGCCGCAGGCCGGCCTCCTCGAGCGCCGCGGACACGAGCGCCACGACCTCGGCGTCGCCCTCGGGGCCGGGCGTGCCGATCAGCTCGATCCCGCCCTGCAGGAACTCGCGCGCCTGGGCGCTGCCGCGCCGCACCTCGCGGTAGGCGTGCGCGAAGTAGCAGAAGCGCAGCGGCGGCTCCGCGTCGCGGTAGCGCGTCGCGACGAGGCGGGCGATCGGGATCGTCGAGTCGGAGCGCAGCACGAGCACCTGCCCGTGCTCGTCGAAGAGGCGGTAGCCGGCGCCGGCGGCGCGCTCGTCGCCGCGCTTGAGCACCTCCTCGTACTCCATCGTCGGCGTCCAGACCTCGCCGTAGCCCGCGCGCTCGAACGCGTCGCGCAGGCGTCCCGAGAGCTCGCGCAGCTCTCGCATCTCGTCGGGCAGGACGTCGCGGGTCCCGGAGGGGATCGGGTGGATCATCGGTCCGTCCCCCCGCGGCGCCGCGGGCTCGGGCCGCCCGCGGGCACGACCGTCCTCGCGCTCCCGGCCACTAGACGGGCAGGCGCTCCTCGTTCGCCACGCGCTCGATGCGCGCGCCGAGCGAGCGCAGGCGCTCGTCGATCCGCTCGTAGCCGCGGTCGATCTGGCGGATGTTGCCGATCTCGGAGGTGCCGTCGGCGCAGAGCGCCGCGATGAGCATCGCCATGCCGGCCCGGATGTCGGGGCTCTCCATGCGCTCGCCGTGAAGGCGCCTCGGGCCTGCGACCACGGCGCGGTGCGGGTCGCAGAGGATCACCCGAGCCCCCATGTTGATCAGCTTGTCGACGAAGAAGAGCCGGTTCTCGAACATCTTCTCGTGGATCAGCACGAGGCCCTCGGCCTGGGTGGCCAGAGCGAGCGCGATGCTCGTGAGGTCGGCCGGGAAGGCGGGCCAGGGGCCGTCCTGGATCGTGGCCGTTGCGTCGCCGGCGTCGTCGCGCACGCGCAGGCGCTGTCCCGCGGGCACGACCACGTCGTCGCCGTCGAAGACCATCTCGACGCCGAGACGCGCGAAGGTGAGCGAGGTCATGCGCAGGTCGTCGCGGACCACGTCCTCGATCCGCAGCTCGCCGCCGGTGACCGCCGCGAGCGCCACGAAGCTCCCGACCTCGATGTAGTCGGGGCCGAGCCGGTACTCGGCGCCGCCGAGCCGGTCCGATCCGTGGACGACCAGCACGTTCGACCCGATCCCCTCGACGCGCGCCCCCATCTGGAGCAGCATGCGGGCCACGTCCTGGACGTGCGGCTCCGAGGCGGCATTGTGGATCACGGTGGCGCCCGGCGTGAGCGCGGCGGCCATGAGGGCGTTCTCGGTCGCCATCACCGACGGCTCGTCGAGGAAGAAGTCCGCGGCGCGCAGCCCGTGCGGCGCGCGCAGGTCGCACCAGCGGTTGAGCTTCACCTCGGCGCCGAGCGCGCGGAAGGCGTCGAGGTGCGGGTCGAGCCGGCGGCGGCCGATCACGTCCCCGCCCGGCGGCGGCATGTGGACCGACCCGAAGCGCGCGAGCAGCGGGCCGGCGAGCAGGAACGAGGCGCGGATCTGCTCCGAGAGGGCGGGGTCGATCGGCTCGTTGCCGGCGTTCGCGGCGTTGAGGCGCACGCTGTTCTCGCCCACCCACTCGACCGTCACGCCGAGGCGCACGAGCAGGCCGAGCATCGCGTCGACGTCGCGGATGCGGGGGACGTTGTGCAGAAGGACGTCGTCCTCGGTGAGCAGTGAGGACGCGAGCAGCGGGAGTGCGGCGTTCTTGTTCCCGGCCGGGACGATCGTCCCCGCCAGCGGATACCCGCCTTCGATTACGAACTTCTCCATGCGAAAGCGCTCAGGTCAGGAAACGGACGGCGGCGGGGCAAGGGTAGCGAAGGCCATCGAGTGCCATTTCGCCCCCGCGCGGGCCAGACCTTCCCCGCGGCACGCGCTGGTTCGACGCCCGGCGCCGGACGGCTCCCCTCGGTGCGGCGCGCCCGTTCCGCTAGCGTGCGGACCATGACCGTATCGAGAGACGAGGCCTGGGCGCTGTTCTGCGAGTGGACCGAGTCCGAGTCGCTGCGGAGGCACGTGCTCGGCGTCGAGGCGGCGATGATCGCCTACGCCCGCAGGTTCGGCGAGGACGAGGAGCTGTGGGCCGCCACGGGCATCCTGCACGACCTCGACTACGAGCGCTACCCCGATCTCGAGACCGGCCACCCCCGGATCGCGCTGCGCTACTTCGAGGAGCACGGCTACCCGCGGGAGCTGATCGACGCGGTGGCGGGTCACGCGACCTTCCTCGGGGTGCCGCGCGAGACGCGCCTCGCGAAGACGCTGTTCGCGGTCGACGAGCTCACGGGCTTCATCGCCGCGTGCGCGCTGGTCCGCCCCACCGGGATCGTCGGGCTCACGCCGAAGTCGGTGAAGAAGAAGATGAAGCAGCCGAGCTTCGCCGCCGCGGTCGACCGCGAGGAGCTGCGCCTCGGCGCCGAGGAGCTGGGCGTGGACTTCGACGAGCACGTGGCGCTCGTGATCGCCGCCATGGAGGAGCGCAAGGACGAGCTCGGGCTCGGCCCGCGCGAGGAGGCCCCGGCGGCGTAGGCGCGTCGGCGCCCGGCGCCGCGGCCCGGACGCGCGCCACAGTCGCGGCGCCGCCCGGGCCAGTCGCGCGGTACCCGTCGCCCTCGGCCACGAACCCGCCGCACCAGGTGCAGCGCCCAGCGGCGGAGTGCCGCCGGCCGACGTCAGGGGTACCCTCCTTCGGCCATGGCCGACGCGAGGATAGTCGTGCTCGAGGGCGATGAGACGGGGCAGGAGCTGCTCGAGCAGGCGTTGCGCGTGCTCGATCCCGCCGTCACGAGGGTCGCTGTCGAGCTCGAGCGCTACGACCTCTCGCTCGAGAGCCGGCGCCGCACCGCCAACGAGGTGGTGACCGCGGCGGCCGACGCGATCCGCGAGGCCCGCTTCGGCATCAAGGCGGCGACGATAACGCCCGAGGGCAAGGACGACGTCGGCAGCCCGAACCGGATCCTGCGCGAGCGGCTCGACGGCAAGGTGATCATCCGCACGGGCCGGCGTATCCCGGGCGTCACCCCGATCGCGGGCGTCCACTTCCCGATCTCGGTGGTGCGGATGGCGGTGGGCGACGCGTACGGCGCGCGGCAGTGGCGCGAGCACGCGGACGGCGACGAGGTCGCGTTCCGCACCGAGAGGATCTCGCGCAGCGTGTGCACAGCGGTGGCGGAGTACAGCTTTCGCACCGCCAAGAAGGTCCACGGGCGGGTGTACGGCGGCCCGAAGTGGACCGTGAGCCCCGTCTACGAGGGCATGCTCAAGGAGGAGCTCGACGCCGCCGCGGAGCGCCATCCCGAGGTCCCCTACCAGCCGGTGCTGATCGACGCGACGTACGCGGGGCTGATGTCGGGAGCGGCCGACGCGCCGCTCGTGATCCCCGCGCTCAACCGCGACGGCGACTGCCTGTCGGACTTCGTCCTGCCGCTGTTCGGCTCGATCGCGGGCTCGGAGTCGGTCCTGCTCTCGTTCGACGACGACTACAGCCTGAAGGCGGTCATGGCGGAAGCGCCCCACGGCACGGCCCCCGCGCTCCGGGGCAAGAACATCGCGAACCCGATGGCCATGATCATGGCGGCGGCAGCCCTGCTGCACTACGTCTCGGAGATGGGCGCTTCCGAGCGGGCGGACCTCGCCTCGCGGGCGATCTACGAGTCGGTGCTCGAGGCGACGGCGGCCGGCGTGCGCACCCCGGACCTGGGCGGCAGCGCCACCACGAGCGAGTTCACCGACGAGGTCATCGCGCGCACGCGAACGAAGATCGACATCTGGTCGTCGCTCGGCTCGACCGTCTACTAGGCGGGCGTACTCGCCGCCGCGAGCGCGATCCGGCCAGGGCAGCCGGGCAGTCGGCCGGGAGCGCGCTCGGCCGCTCGGTCGCTGCAACGGATTCTGCAGCCCCACCGCAGCTTCCGTCCGCCCCTCGCCCTACGCTCACGAACACATGTTCCCCACGCGCTCAGAGGTCGTCCTGTCGCTGCGCCGGGCGCTCCGCGCTGCCCTCGAGTTCGCCACGCTCGGCGAGCTCGTCTACGAGCCCGAGGCGCCGGATGGCGTGCGGCGCTCCCCCGAGGCGATCAGCGGCGCGCGCGGAGCCCCCGCTGCGCCCGGAGTCCCGGCCAGCGTCCGGGCGGTATCCGGCTCGGGAGCGGCGGCGTCGGGTCCGCGGGCGCTCGCCCAGGGGTCCCTGTTGCCCGCGACGGCCGCCGCCCGCCGCGCGCTCCTTGCTCGCGAGCCCACCGAGGAGGGTGCGGCGGAACGCCCGTCGACCGAAGACTGCCCCTACGCGGGGCGCGCGGGCGCGGCGCGCCGCACGCGCCGGACGGCCTCCCGTGGCCGCCGGGCGGGCCAGCCAAAGCCGGTCCCGCAGCCCTGCCTATGCGCCGACGGCCAGGCCTGACCCACCGCCTCCGGCCCCACGCGCAGCCGACCGCCCGCGCTTGACGGCCACCCGGCCTACGGCCCGGGCCACGCACAGCGGACCCGCCGGCGACGGCCAAGTCGATGAGACATCCGCCGCGCTCCCGTGCGGCGCGAGCCGCACGCCCAGCGACGGCCCCCGGCGACTACTGCCCGGCCCGCTTGCGGGGCGACTGGCGCACGCCTGAAGACGCGGCCGTCAGTGACCGCCGCGGCGCTTCGTGAGCTCCGCCCGGAACCATTCGATCGGCTCCCGCTTCTTGCCTTCGGTCGAGCCGTCGAGCTCAACGAACGCCATGAAGAGCTCGGGGTCTGGCAGCCGCTCGATGAGGCGCTCGAGCTGCTCGGTGTCGAGGCGGCCCGTTCGCCGCCAGCTGCGCCAGATGCCGTACGGGCGGTCGTGGAGCTCGATCGTCGTCAGCAGGCGCTCGTCGTGGGTGAAACGCTCGGCGAACCGCCGGGCCCGCATCGCGTGGTGGTTCTCGCCGGTGCGCGGGCGCCACTCCTGCACCCGGTTCTTGAAGGCGTCGTGCACGAGCGTGACGAATCGCAGCAGCGCGCGCCGCTCAGGCGGCTCGTTCCTCTGCTCGAGCCGGTCGAGCAGGTCCTGGACGTGCGCCGCGACAGAGCCCTCCGGGTGACCCGGCCGGGGCGTCCCCCACATGAGACCCTCGATCAGCGCCGGCTCCGCGGTCACCCGCCGCTCGAGCTCGTTCTCTGGCGTGAACCCGGGCAGGACGTCTTCGAGCGGCGGCACTCCCGCTCCCCGTAGGCGCGCAATACCCCTCATGCCAAGCGGCGGGTCACCCGACCCGGTCTACCGCCCAGCCGCCGGCGCGCCTCGCGAGCACAACGCGCGCCTCGCCGTCCTCGCCGACCGCTACGAAATGGGCGCGATCCTCCTCGATCCCGGGGCGGTCGTCGACCAGCACGAGCGCGAGCTCCTCGTATCGGACCCCGGGGCGCTCGCTTGCGAGCGCCGCCCGTGCGGCCCCTTCGAGCTCCGCCCTGTCCCAGCCCTTGTCCTCCGCACGGGCGCGCTCGAGCGCCCGGTCGGCGGCCGCCACGCGCTCCGCATAGCGCCGCGCGAACGCACGCTCGCGCCTGCGCGCGCCGGCAAGTCCACCGACCAGCAGCAGCAGCACGACTGCGGCGATCACGATCACGACGATTGCAAACGTCGACATCGGCGCCAGAGTCTAGAGCCCTATCCTGGCGGTCGGTACCAAGCGGTCGCCGTGCTCGGGGCGGGCCGCACCACGCCGACGGTCGAGCCGCTGCGGCCCCAAAAGGGATGAGCCGCCCCGCGGGGCGGCTCGAAATCAGGAACCGGCGGCGACCTACTCTCCCAGGCCCTTGCGGGCCAAGTACCATCGGCGCTGAGGGGCTTAACTGCTCTGTTCGGAATGGGAAGAGGTGTTTCCCCCTCGCCATAGCCACCGGAAGACGGGCGAGACCGACCTCTCGCCGGAGCTTGAAAACCGCACAGCTGGCACCCCCACCCAGGGGTATCGAATATCCGTCAAGCCCTCGAAGCATTAGTACCACTCGGCTGAGCGCATCGCTGCGCTTGCACCTGTGGCCTATCGACGTGGTGGTCTACCACGGCTCTTACTCCCTCAAGGGGATGGGAGAACTCATCTCGAGGTGGGCTTCCCGCTTAGATGCCTTCAGCGGTTATCCCATCCGGACGTAGCTAACCTGCGGTGCCCTTGGCAGGACAACAGGTACACCAGAGGTCCGTTCATCCCGGTCCTCTCGTACTAGGGACGACTCCCCTCAGTTCTCCAACGCCCACGGCAGATAGGGACCGAACTGTCTCGCGACGTTCTGAACCCAGCTCGCGTACCGCTTTAATGGGCGAACAGCCCAACCCTTGGGACCGACTTCAGCCCCAGGATGCGACGAGCCGACATCGAGGTGCCAAACCGGGCCGTCGATGTGGACTCTTGGGCCCGATAAGCCTGTTATCCCCGGAGTACCTTTTATCCGTTGAGCGACGGCGCTTCCACTTGCTACCGCCGGATCACTAAGGCCTGCTTTCGCACCTGCTCGACATGTCTGTCTCGCAGTCAAGCTCCCTTGCTGCCTTTGCACTCTACGCACGATTTCCGACCGTGCTGAGGGAGCCTTTGCGCGCCTCCGTTACTCTTTGGGAGGCGACCGCCCCAGTCAAACTACCCGCCTGGCACTGTTCACCGCCCGGATTCACGGCGCGGTGTTAGAAGCCCAAAACACCAAGGGTGGTATCTCAAGGACGGCTCCACAAGGGCCGAAGCCCCTGCTTCATCGCCTCCCACCTATCCTGAGCAAGGTGCTTCGAACTCCAATACCAGGTTGTAGTAAAGGTTCACGGGGTCTTTCCGTCTGGCCGCGGGTACTCGGCATCTTCACCGAGACTGCAATTTCACCGAGCCCCTCGTTGAGACAGCGCCCAAGTCGTTACGCCATTCGTGCAGGTCGGAACTTACCCGACAAGGAATTTCGCTACCTTAGGACCGTTATAGTTACGGCCGCCGTTTACCGGGGCTTAGGTTCGGTGCTTCGCCGGCCGAAGCCAGCTAACACCTCCCCGTAACCTTCCGGCACCGGGCAGGCGTCAGCCCCTATACGTCGTCTTACGACTTAGCAGAGACCTGTGTTTTTGGTAAACAGTCGCTTGGGCCTATTCACTGCGGCCCCCTCGGGCTTCCCACGCAAGGTGGTACACCCTACCGAGGCGCCCCTTCTCCCGAAGTTACGGGGCGATTTTGCCGAGTTCCTTAACGAGGGTTATCTCGATCACCTTAGTATTCTCTACTTGCCCACCTGTGTCGGTTTTGGTACGGGCGCGTGCGTCCTGCCTAGAGGCTTTTCTCGGAGGCATGGCGTCAGGGACTCGCCGGCCCTTGGGCCAGCTGGCATCGCGCCTCGCATCGACACGCGCCCGGATTTACCTGAGCGCGCTAGCTACACGCTTACCCCTGGACGACCGTCGCCAGGGATCCCTTAGCCTTCCTCGTCCCCCCATCGGTCATAACGGACGCGACGCGGTACGGGAATATCAACCCGTTGGCCATCGACTACGCCTTTCGGCCTCGCCTTAGGTCCCGACTAACCCTGAGCAGACGAACTTTACCCAGGAAACCTTGGACA
Organism: Thermoleophilaceae bacterium; assembly: GCA_019683805.1. GTDB lineage: Bacteria > Actinomycetota > Thermoleophilia > Solirubrobacterales > Thermoleophilaceae > JADGHQ01. Next base: position 47,624 of record JADGHQ010000003.1, on the reverse strand, counting down.
ATCGGTGGAAGGGATTCTCACCCTTCTTTCGTTACTCATGCCAGCATTCTCACTTCCCGCGCCTCCACGGCTGGCTTACGCCGCCGCTTCACCGGCTCGGGAACGCTCTCCTACCGCGCGCGCCTCAACGACGCGCACCCACAGCTTCGGTGGATAGCTTGAGCCCCGCTACATTTTCCGCGCTCGAACACTTGACCAGTGAGCTGTTACGCACTCTTTCAAGGATGGCTGCCTCTAAGCCAACCTCCTGGTTGTCTGTGCATTCGAACATCGTTTCCCACTTAGCTATCACTTGGGGACCTTAGCTGGTGGTCTGGGTTGTTTCCCTTTCGCCTACGAAGTTTATCCCCCGCAGACTGACTCCCAGGGTGAACGTAATGGTCTTCGGAGTTTGCCTGAAGTTGGTAACCTGGTGGGGCCCCGCGTCCAAGCAGTGCTCTACGGCCACTACGTACTTCCCTGAGGCTATACCTAAATATATTTCGGAGAGAACCAGATATCTCCGAGCTTGATTAGCCTTTCACTCCGACCCACAGGTCATCCGCCCAGTTTTCAACCTAGGTCGGTTCGGTCCTCCACGGGGTCTTACCCCCGCTTCAACCTGCCCATGGGTAGCTCGCTCGGTTTCGGGTCTACCGCCACCGACTGAATCGCCCTATTCGGACTCGCTTTCGCTGCGGCTCCGCTCAACGCTTAACCTTGCCGGTGACGAGTAACTCGCTGGCTCGTTATGCAAAAAGCACGCCGTCACATCCGAAGATGCTCCGACCGCTTGTAGGCACACGGTTTCAGGTACTATTTCACTCCCCTTCCGGGGTACTTTTCACCTTTCCCTCACGGTACTAGTCCGCTATCGGTCACCAAGGAGTACTTAGCCTTGGAGGGTGGTCCCCCCAGATTCAGACCGCGTTTCACGGGCGCGGTCCTACTCAGGAGCGTCTCCGGGAGGCCGTACGCTTTCGTCTACGGGACGATTGCCCTCTGTGGTGCGCGGTTCCACGCGCTTCGACTAGCGCACGACTTGGTAACTCCCGCCGAGACATGCAGATCTCGGACGAGACGTCCTACAACCCCGGACAGGCAACGCCTGCACGCTTACACCTGCCCGGTTTGGGCTGATCCCCTTTCGCTCGCCACTACTCGGGGAGTCTCGGTTGATTTCCTTTCCTCGGGGTACTGAGATGTTTCAGTTCCCCCGCTTGCCCTCTCCGGCCTATGTGTTCAGCCAGAGATGACGACGCATTACCGTCGCCGGGTTTCCCCATTCGGAGATCCGCGGGTCAAAGGCTGTTAGGCGCCTCACCGCGGCTTATCGCAGCCGCCCACGTCCTTCATCGACTCTTGGTGCCAAGGCATCCACCGTGTGCCCTTCCTATCTTGACGGTGATCGGCTCGCCGGAAGCGAGCCGGTGATACCCGTTGGATGGATTGGCCAACTGTGCAGTTTTCAAGGTCCGGCGAGAGGCGCACCGGCGGGGACTCCGCCGGGTGGTCTCTCAAAACTCAACAGCGTGTGTGCGCGGCCGGTGCAGGCCCGCGCGCTTTCGCCCTGAAGCCTGGTCGACGTTCCTAGGAGCTCCGCGGCCTGAGCCGTCGGAGTGTTCCTGGATAGGAACTCCCTAGAAAGGAGGTGATCCAGCCGCAGCTTCCGCTACGGCTACCTTGTTACGACTTCACCCCAATCACGAGCCCCACCTTCGACGGCTCCCTCCCCTTGCGGGGTTAGGCCACCGGCTTCGGGTGTTGCCCGCTTTCGTGGTGTGACGGGCGGTGTGTACAAGGCCCGGGAACGTATTCACCCCGGCGTTGCTGATCCGGGATTACTAGCAACTCCGCCTTCATGGAGGCGAGTTTCAGCCTCCAATCCGAACCGAGACCGGCTTTTTGGGATTCGCTCCGCCTCGCGGCATCGCAGCCCTTTGTACCGGCCAATGTAGCACGTGTGTAGCCCTGGACATAAGGGGCATGATGACTTGACGTCATCCCCACCTTCCTCCGGTTTGTCACCGGCAGTCTCGCATGAGTCCCCGGCATTACCCGCTGGCAACATGCGACGAGGGTTGCGCTCGTTGCGGGACTTAACCCAACATCTCACGACACGAGCTGACGACAGCCATGCACCACCTGTGGCGGTCCAGCCGAACTGACCCCGTGTTTCCACGGGTACGACCGTCATGTCAAGTCCAGGTAAGGTTCTTCGCGTTGCGTCGAATTAAACCACATGCTCCGCTGCTTGTGCGGGCCCCCGTCAATTCCTTTGAGTTTTAGCCTTGCGGCCGTACTCCCCAGGCGGGGCACTTAATGCGTTAGCTGCGGCACGGGAGGAGTCGACACCTCCCACACCTAGTGCCCATCGTTTACGGCGTGGACTACCAGGGTATCTAATCCTGTTTGCTCCCCACGCTTTCGCGCCTCAGCGTCAGTACCGTCCCAGCGAGCTGCCTTCGCCATCGGTGTTCCTCCTGATATCTGCGCATTTCACCGCTACACCAGGAATTCCACTCGCCTCTTCCGGACTCTAGCCCAGCAGTATCGGCCGGCCTCCGAGGGTTGAGCCCTCGACTTTCACAGCCGACTTACTGGACCGCCTACGCGCTCTTTACGCCCAATGATTCCGGACAACGCTTGCCCCCTACGTATTACCGCGGCTGCTGGCACGTAGTTAGCCGGGGCTTCTTGTGGAGGTACCGTCACGGCGAAGGGCTATTCACCCCCGACGCTTCGTCCCTCCTGAAAGCGGTTTACAACCCGAAGGCCTTCTTCCCGCACGCGGCGTTGCTGCGTCACGCTTTCGCGCATTGCGCAAGATTCCCCACTGCTGCCTCCCGTAGGAGTCTGGGCCGTGTCTCAGTCCCAGTGTGGCTGATCGTCCTCTCAGACCAGCTACCCATCGTCGCCTTGGTAGGCCGTTACCCCACCAACAAGCTAATGGGCCGCGGGCCCATCCCGATGCGGAGGCCGAAGCTACCTTTAGCCATCCCACTTGTGTGGGGCGGCCACATCCGGTATTAGCCCGAGTTTCCTCGGGTTATCCCGGTCATCGGGGCAGGTTACCCACGTGTTACTCACCCGTTCGCGGCTTTGCCCCAGGCCGAAGCCTGGTTCGTCGCTCCACTTGCATGTGTTAAGCACGCCGCCAGCGTTCGTCCTGAGCCAGGATCAAACTCTCCGTGAAAGACGTGCGTGTCACACCGGCACCCGAAGGCGCCGGGTCCACTGTCCAGTTCAGAGAGTCGTCAATTCGTAGCGGCCGGCTGCCGTACACCTGGCGGCCGACCCGAATCGACGGGTTGGTTGTTCTGACCGCCGCGATCGCAGAGGCGACCGGGGCGGTTTCAGGCTTGGACGCGACTTCGAGCTCGGTGAGCCCGAGTCGCACACGCTGTTGAGTTTTCAAAGACCGTCGCGCCTCCCGAGCGGGGCCTCCGCATGGAGTGCGCTCCCCGTCCCGGCCCATCAAAAAGGCCTCCCTTGCGAGGAGGCCCAGGCTCGGCTCGCCGTGGCGATCCTACGCCCTGCCTTCCTCCAGGTCGGTCCGGATGTGGGCCATCTCAGGGACCGCGAAATATAGCGCGCCCGCGGACGGAGCGTCAACGCAGACGCCCCGCGCGAGCCCCGTTCAGGGCTCGGCTCCGGTCCAGGGCTGATGCCCGGCGGAGAGCGCTTCCTCAGCTCACGTCGGCGGACCGGCGGAAGCGCTTGAAGCGCCGCTTGCCGATCTGCAGGACCGCCCCGTCGAGCCGGTCTGCGGGAAGATCGAGGTCGGCGCCGTCGAGCCGCTCGCCGTCGAGCCTCACGCCCCCCTGCGCGAGCAGCCGGCGCGCCTCCGAGCTCGACACGCCGAAGGCCGACGCGATCAGCGCGGGCAGGTGCACGGTCTCGCCAGCCGGAAGCGGCGCCTCGTCGATCTCGTCCGGCATGCCGCGCTCGACGTGCAGGCGGTCGAAATGGGCCTCGGCCGCGCGCGCGGCCTCCTCGCCGTGGTAGCGCGCCACCAGCGAGCGCGCGAGCGCGCGCTTCGACTCGACCGCGGGCCGCGCGGGGTCGAACGGCTCGTCGAGCAGCAGCTCGTAGTAAACCGGCATCGTCGCGTCCGGGACGCGCATGAGCTTCCCGAACTGCTCCTCGGGCGGCTCGGTCACGCCCACATAGTTGCCGAGCGACTTGGACATCTTCTGGACCCCGTCGATGCCCGGCAGGATCGGCATCGTCAGGATCGACTGCGGCTTCTGGCCGTAGGCCTGCTGGATGTCGCGCCCGAGCAGGAGGTTGAACTTCTGGTCGGTGCCGCCGAGCTCTACGTCGGCCCGGACGGCGACCGAGTCGTAGGCCTGGAGCAGCGGGTAGAGCAGCTCGAGGATCGAGATCGGCTCCCGGGCCGACCAGCGTTTGGAGAAGTCGTCGCGCTCCAGGATCTGGGCGACCGTCGCGAGCCGCGCGAGCCGGAAGAGCTCCTCCATCGGCATGTCGAGCCACTCGCTGTTGCGCCGCACCTCCGTCCGCGACTCGTCGAGGGCCTTGAAAGCCTGGCTCACGTAGGTCTCGGCGTTCGCGTCGATCTCGCGCGGGTCGACCTGCGGCCGGGTGCTCGAGCGGCCGCTCGGGTCGCCCACGCGCGCGGTGTAGTCGCCGATGATCAGTACCACGTGATGGCCGCGCTCCTGGAACTCCCGCAGCTTGCGCAGCACGACAGTGTGCCCGAGGTGGATGTCGGCCGTGGTGGGGTCGATCCCGAGCTTGATCCGCAGCGGCCGGCCTTCCGCGAGCTGGCGCTCGAGCGCCCCCTCGGGGAGCGCGTCCACAGCGTTTCGACGCAGGAACTGCGCCTCCGAGGCCGGGGTCTCCGTCACGGCGCCAATGCTAGACTGCGGCCCTCGCCGGACGGAGCGCGAAGGGTCGCCGCCCCGCCGTCCGCCGGGGCAGCGCACCGCTGTCAGCCCGCACCGCAATGCAGGAGACGACGCCGCCGACAGCGCTGAGGCCCGTGGCCGGGACCGCAGCGCCCCTCCCCGGAGCCGGTCGCGGCGCCCGCACGGCGAAGCCCAAGGTGAAGAAGCTGCGGCTCGCGCTCGTGCTCGCGGGCCTGCTCGTGCTCGCGGTCATCTCGACGATCTTCGGGATGATGATGGCCGTCGCCAGCGAGCTGCCGGCGCTCGAGAACAACGCCGAGTTCCGCGCCGCGCGCAACTCCACTCTGATCGCCGACGACAAGGCCGGCACGCAGATCGCGAAGCTCACCGGCAACCAGAACCGCATCCTCGTCGGCGAGGACGAGATCTCGCCGAACATCAAGAACGCGGTGATCGCGATCGAGGACCGCCGCTTCTACGAGCACAAGGGCGTCGACTACAAGGGGATCGCTCGCGCGGTGGTCGCCGACGTGATCCACCGCGGCGCGCGCCAGGGCGCCTCCACGATCACGCAGCAGTTCGTCAAGAACGCGCTCGCGGCGCAGGGCAACCGCACGGTCTTCGAGAAGCTGCGCGAGGCGGCGCTCGCCTACCACCTCGAGCGCAAGTGGTCGAAGCAGAAGATCCTCACCGAGTACCTGAACACGATCTACTTCGGCAACGGCGCCTACGGGATCGAGTCCGCCATGCGGACCTACTTCGGCGACCCGCGGCGGACGAAGTACGACCCGAACTACCGCGCCGCCCGCTTCGCCACCCCCGCGCAGGCCGCGCTGCTCGCGGGGATGATCGCCTCGCCGAGCGGCTACGACCCGGTCCAGAACCCCGCCGCCGCACGCGAGCGCCGCGACCTCGTGCTGCAGCGGATGCTCCAGCAGCACATGATCACCCCCACCCAGTACGCCGAGTCCGTGAAGGAGGCGGTCCCCTCCCAGGCGAGCATCAACCCGCCGAAGCCGGAGTCGTCGGAGCCCTACTTCTCGAGCTGGGTGACGCAGCAGCTCGTCGACCGCTACGGCTCGGGGCGCGTGTTCGGGGGCGGCCTGCGCATCCGCACGACCCTCGACCCCAAGCTCCAGGCCGCGGCCGAGGACGCGATCCGCAACCGCCTCACCGGAACGGCTCTGAGCGCCTCGCTCGTCATGATCGAGAACAGGACCGGCGAGGTGAAGGCGATGGTAGGCGGCTCCGACTTCCAGAAGAAGCCGTTCAACCTCGCGACCAACGGCCACCGCCAGCCCGGCTCGGCGTTCAAGCCGTTCATCCTGATCAAGGCGCTCGAGGAGGGCTACGGGCCGGGCAGCCCGTTCAACTCGCAGCCGCTCGACATCGAGGTGCCGCACGGCAACGGCGAGCACTTCATCGTCCACAACTACAACGACTCCTACGCCGGCCCGACGAGCCTCGCGAGCGCCACCGCGCAGTCCGACAACTCGGTGTTCGCGCAGCTCGGCATCCGCCTCGGCACCAGGAGGATCGCGCGGCTCGCGGAGCGCATGGGCATCCGCACCCCGATCTCGACCAACTACGCGATGACGCTCGGCGGCCTCCGCATCGGCGTCAGCCCGCTCGAGATGGCCTACGCGTACTCGACGATCGCGAACGGCGGGAAGCGCGTGTCGGGCACTCTCGCCTCGTCGAGGATGGGGCCCGTGGCGATCGAGTCCGTCAGGTCGCCGGACGGCCGGACCATCGACGAGAACAAGCGGCGCTCGCAGCTCGTGATCCCGCGCGCGGTCGACGAGGAGGCCAAGCAGCTCCTGGCGGGGGTGATCCAGCACGGCACCGGCACGGCCGCGCGGCTGCCCGAGTTCGCGGCCGGCAAGACCGGGACCACCGAGAACTACGGCGACGCCTGGTTCGTCGGCTTCGACGACCAGTACACGGTGGCGGTCTGGGTTGGCTATCCCGACAAGCTCAAGCCGATGCTGACCGAGTTCGGCGGCAAACCCGTGGCCGGCGGCACCTTCCCGGCGCTCATCTGGCGGGACGTGATGATGGCCTCGATCGCGCTCCGCGAGGAGCGCCACCCGGGCGCGAGCGAGCCGCTGCAGGCCCCGACTCAGGCGACGGCGCCCGTGCCCGCTCCGACCGAGACCCAGCAGGCCCCGGCCGGGGGCGGCAGCACCGAAACCCAGCCGCGCGCCCAGCAGACGCAGCAACCGCGGCCGCAGCCCCAGCCGCGGCCGCAGCCCCAGCCGCGGCCGCAGCCCCGGCCGCCTGCCGGCGACGCTCCGGGCGGAGGCCAGGGCGGAACCGGCGGCGGGGACACCGGCGGCACCGCACCGGGGGACGGCGGCCCGGGGGCGCCGCCCTCGGGCTAGCCGGCCGGCTAGGCCGCGCGCCCGCGGCGGCGCGCGCGCATTGCCGCGGGCAGCGGGCGCGACACCGACGCGCTCGTCGCGTCACAGAAGCGCCAGGGCAGGTCCACCGCCCTCGTGATGCCGATCCGCTCTCCCGTGACGATCTCTGGCGGCCGGGCTCCCGCCGGGCGCGGGAGGATCTCGATCGGACCGCCGTCGGTGAGCGGCGATCCGTTCAGCTCGAGCCCGATCCCTAGCGCCTGCGTGAGCCTGCCCGGCCCCGAGCAGAGGTCCCGCGCGCGCTCGAGCCCGCGCCGGCGGCGGCGCATCTCGTCGACGCCCTCGAGCGGCTCGAGCGCCCGGATCAGCACGGCCGCCCCCACGCCCTCCTCCTCGGCGACGGCGTTCAGGAGCGCGTGGATGCCGTAGGAGCGGTACACGTAGGCGAAGCCGGGCGGCCCGAACAGCACCTCGGTGCGCGGCGTGAGCCCCGCGTAGGCGTGGCAGGCCGGCTCCTCCTCGTGGTAGCTCTCCACCTCGACGATGCGCCCCGCGAGGCCGCCGTGGCGGAGCGTGCAGCCCAGGAGGTCACGCGCGACCTCGTGCACCGAGCGCGCGTAGAAGGCGGGCTCGCGCGGGTCGGTCAAGCGCCCTCCTCGGCCAGCACCCGGCGCGCCTCGGCGAGCTGCTCGCGCACGCGCTCGAGAGCCGTGCCGCCCTCCGACACCTTCGACTCGAGCCAGGCGCGCTCGGCGAGGAGCTCGTGGAAGCCGGGCACGAGCCTGTCCGAGAAGCCGCGCAGCTCGTCCTCGGAGAGATCGGAGAGCGTGCGCCCGCTGTCGATCGCGTGGCGCACGAGCGACGCCACGATGCCGTGCGCCTCGCGGAACGGCACCCCGCGCGTGACGAGCATGTCGGCGACGTCGGTCGCCGCCGGGAACTCGTCCGCGGCCGCCTGCGCGAGGACCTCGCGGCGGAAGCGGATGCCGCGCAGCATCCCTGCCGCCGCGGCGAGCGCCAGCTCGAGCGTGTCGGCAGCGTCGAAGAGGTGCTCCTTGTCCTCCTGCAGGTCCTTGTTGTAGGTGAGCGGCAGGCCGTGCAGCATGCCGTGCAGGCCGACGAGGTGGGAGACGACGCGCGGCCCCTTCCCGCGCAGGAGCTCGGCGGCGTCGGGGTTCTTCTTCTGGGGCATGATGCTCGAGCCGGAGGCGAACGCGTCGGAGACCTCGCAGAAGCGGAACTCCTCGCTCGACCAGAGGACGATCTCCGCCCCGAGCTGGGAGAGGTGCGTGGCGCACAGCGCCGCCGCGCCCACGTAGTCGATCACGAAGTCGCGGTTCGAGACGGCGTCGATCGAGTTCGGGGCGACGCGCGCGAAGCCGAGCTCCTCGGCGACCAAGCGGCGGTCGGTCGCGAAGTTGACGCCGGCGAGGGCGCCCGCGCCGAGCGGCAGCTCGTCGGCCGCGTCGAGGCAGAACCCGAAGCGCCGGTGGTCGCGGCGCAGCTTCCAGAACCACGCGAGCAGGTGGTGGGAGAGGTAGACCGGCTGGGCGCGCTGCAGGTGCGTGTAGCCGGGCATCGGCCAGTCGAGGTGGGCCTCGGCGAGCGAGGCAAGCACCTCCATGAGCGCGAGGATCGCCTCGCGGGCGCGGCGGCAGCGGTCGCGCACGAACATCGCGACGTCGGTCGCGACCTGGTCGTTGCGCGAGCGCGCCGTGTGCAGCTTGCCGCCGACCGCCCCCACGAGCTCGGTGAGCCTGCGCTCGACCGCCATGTGGATGTCCTCGTCACCCGGGGCTATCTCGAAGCGGTCCTCCTCGAGCTCGCGCCGCACCAGCTCGAGCCCGCGGACGATCTCGTCCACGTCGTCCTGGGGGACGATCCCGCAGCGGCCGAGCATGCGGATGTGCGCGAGGGACTGCCGGATGTCGTACGGCGCGAGCCGGTAGTCGAAGCCCACCGACGAGTTGAGCGCCTGGAAGACCGGGTCCTGCGGCTCTGAGAAGCGCGACATGGGCGCGCAGTCTACGAGCCGCGCGGCCGACGCCGGGCAGCGCCCCTAGCATTGCGGCCGATGAGGGCGCTCGTCACCGGCGCGACCGGCAAGGTGGGTAACGCGCTCGCGGCGCTGCTGGTCGAGCGCGGCCACGAGGTGCGCGCGCTCGTCCGCGACCCCGCGCGCGCCGCGCCGCTGCTCCCTCCCGGGGTCGAGGCCGTCGGGGGCGACGTGACCGAGCCCGCCTCGCTGCGCCCGGCCGTCGAGGGCTGCGAGGTCGTGTTCAACGCGATGGGCCTGCCGGAGCAGTGGCTTGCGGACGAGTCGCTCTTCCACGAGGTGAACGCCCGCGGGAGCGAGAGCCTGGCGCGGGCGGCCCGCGCGGCGGGCGTGCGTCGGCTCGTCCAGACCAGCACGATCGACGTGTTCCACTGCGAGCCGGGTGGCCGCCTCGACGAGACGCGGGTCGCGGACTACCCGAAGGGGACGGCGTACGAGCGCTCGAAGCAGGAGGCCGAGCGGCTCGTGCTGGCGGCGGCCGGCGACGAGCTCGAGGTCGTGCTCGTGAACCCGGCGGGCGTCTACGGCCCCGGCCCGGGCGGGGGCGGCTCGTCCTTCGAGCAGAACCTGTTCCTGCCCGCGATCCGGAAGCGGCTGCCCGCGCTGCCGCCCGGCGGCTGCGGCGTGTGCTTCAACGCGGGCGCGGCACGGGGCCACCTGCTCGCGGCCGAGCGCGGCGAGCCCGGCGAGCGCTACATCCTCTGCGACCGCCACGTGTCGATCCGCGAGCTCGTCGAGACGGTAGTCTCGCTCGCGGGGCGCGGCCGCGTGCCCCCCACGCTGCCGGTGCCGCTCGCGAAGGCACTGGCCGGCGCCGGCGAGGCGCTCTCGCGGGCGACGCGCAGACCGCCGCTGCTGCCCCGCGGCCAGCTCCACTTCTTCCTCTGGGACGCCGCGCCCGACTCCGGCAAGGCCCAGGAGCGCCTCGGCTGGGAGCCGACCCCGCTCGAGGAGGGCCTGCGCGCCACGCTCGCGGCGATCGCGCCCGCGCATGCCTGAGCATGCCTCCCCCACGATCCGCCGCGCCCGCCCCGAGGACCGCGACGCCGTCGCGGAGCTGATCTACGAGACCTCCGCGGACGGCTACGAGCGCTTCGCCGGCGGACGCGAGCAGGCGATCGAGCTGATCCGCGCCGCGTACGAGGCCGGCGGCACCGACGCAAGCGTGGAGGTCGTGACGGTCGCCGATGTCGACGGCCGCGTGGCCGGGGCGATGGCGAGCTTCCCGGTCAGCGAGGCGCGCGACCGCTCCTACCGCTTCCTGCGCCTGGTCCTGCGGCGCCGCCCGCCGTGGCGCTGGCTCGGCGTGCTGCGGCTCTGGTGGGTGGGCGCGCGCGCCGCCCCCGCGCCGCCGGTCGACTCGCTCTACGTCGACGCGCTCGCCACGCGGCCGGAGTTCCGCCGCCGCGGCGTGGGGCGGGCGCTGCTCGCGCATGCCGAGCGCCAGGCGCGCCAGCTCGGGCTCGCCCAGGTCGCGCTCGACACCGCGAAGCGCAACGCGCCGGCGCTCGCGCTCTACCGGCGCGCGGGCTTCGAGGTGAGGGCGGAGTCGGGTCCGGTCGGGCCGATCCCGGCGCTCGTGGGGCTCGTCAAGCCCGTGCGCTGACGCACGCCAGCACCTCGCGGAGCGCCTCCGCCACGCGCGCGACCTGCCCCTCGGACATGCCCGGGAAGAAGGGCAGCGACAGCGACCGCGCGGCGACATCCTCGCACACCGGGAACTCGCCCGGGCGGTGCCCGAAGCGCTCGCGGTAGAAGCTCATCAGGTGGATCGCCGGCAGGTACGGCTTCGAGTCGACGCCGCGCGCGCGCAGCTCCTCGACGGCGCGGTCGCGCGCGACCCCGCGCGGGAGCTGGACGACGTAGACGAACCAGCTCCGGCGGTCGCCGCCCTCGTCGGGGCAGGGAAGCCGCAGGCCCTCGATGCCCGCGAGGGCCTCGCCGTACAGCGCGGCGACACGCGCGCGCGCCGCGAGCAGCTCGTCGAGCCGCTCGAGCTGCGCGACCCCGAGCGCGCAGGCGAGCTCCGAGAGCCGGTAGTTGAACCCGAGCCGGTCGTGGTCGAGCCAGCCCATGTCGGGGACGCGGCCCTGGTTGCGCTCGGAGTCGATGCGCTCCTTCACGGCGGCGTCCCCGCAGGTCACGACCCCGCCCTCGCCGGTCGTGATCTGCTTGTTCGCGTAGAACGCGAACACCGCGCTGTTGCCGCGCGCGCCGACCGGCGTGCCGTCGGCGTGCACCGCCCCGAGCGCCTCGCAGGCGTCCTCGACGAGCCAGAGCCCGCGCTCGCGCGCGATCCGCTCGAACGCGGGCATGTCGGCGGGATAGCCGAAGATGTGCACGGGCAGGATCCCGGTCGTGCGCTCCCCGACCGCCGCCTCGGCGGCGCGCGGGTCGAGGTTGAGCGTGCGCGGGTCGATGTCGCAGAACACCGGCCTCGCCCCCTCGTACAGCACGCAGTTCGCCGATGCGACGAAGCTGAAGGGCGTGGTGATGACCTCGTCGCCCGCCTCGATCCCGGCGGCGCGCACCGCGAGGTGGAGGCCGGCCGTCCCGCTCGAGACGGCCGAGGCGTGCGCCGCCCCCAGCCGCTCCGCGAAGCGGCGCTCGAATTCCTCGAGCATCGGCCCCAGCGACAGCCGGCCCGACCGCAGCACATCGAGCACGAGCTGCTCCTCGCGCTCGCCGAGCACCGGCCGCGCGAGCGGGATGCGCTCGCTCACGGCGCGGTCGGCTCCGCCTGCGCCGCGCGGCGCACGTGCTCGCTGCGGCCCGGCAGCATCCCGGCCTCGAGCGAGTCCACCAGCGCGTCCCAGCTTGCCTCGATGATGTTCTCGGAGACGCCGATCGAGCCCCAGCTCTCGACGCCGTCGGAGGCGTCGAGCAGCACGCGCGTCACCGCCCCCGTGCCCTTCGCCTCGTCGAGGATCCGCACCTTGAAGTTCACGAGCTCGACGTCCCGAAGGTGCGGGTAGTGCTCGCCGATCGCCGAGCGCAGCGCCTTGTCGAGGGCGTTGACCGGTCCGTTGCCCTCGGCCGTCCTGACGTAGCGCTCGCCCTTGACCCAGATCTTCACGGTGGCCTCGGTAACGACCTTCCCGTCCTCGCGCTTCTCGACGATCGCGCGCCAGGACTCGAGGCGGAACAGCGGCTCGTACTCGCCCATCTCCTTGCGGATCAAAAGGTCGAACGAGCCGTCGGCGGCCTCGAACTGGAAGCCGCGGTGCTCGAGCTCCTTGACCCGCTCCACCACGCGGGTAGCGGTCGCCTCGTCGAGCTCGATCCCGGTCTGCTCGGCGCGCGCGTGCACCGTCCCCTTGCCGGAGAGCTCGGAGACGAGCACCGCACGGTCGTTGCCCACCTCGGCCGGGTCCAGGTGCTCGAAGGTGCGCGCGTCGGCGAGCACCCCTGCCACGTGCATCCCGCCCTTGTGCGCGAAGGCGTTGCGGCCCACGTACGGCTGGTTGGGGTTCGGGGTCACGTTGCAAAGCTCGTCGACCAGATGCGCGGTCTCGGTCAGGCGGCGCAGGAGCTCCGGCGGGACGCACTCGAACCCCATCTTGAGCTGGAGCGCCGGCAGGATCGAGGTGAGGTTCGCGTTGCCGCAGCGCTCGCCGTAGCCGTTCATCGTGCCCTGCACGAGCCGCGCGCCCTCGCGGACCGCCGCGAGCGAGTTGGCGACGCCGCAGCCTGCGTCGTCGTGCGTGTGGATGCCCACGTTCTCCCCGCCCAGCTCGGCCACCACGCGCGCCGTCGCCTCGGCGATCTGGTGCGGCAGCGAGGACCCGTTCGTGTCGCAGAGCGTGACGTTCTCGGCGCCCGCCTCGAGTGCGGCGCGCACGCAGCGCAGCGCGTAGTCGGGGTCGTCGCGGAAGGCGTCGAAGAAGTGCTCGGCGTCGTAGATCACGCGTTTGCCCGCCGAGCGCAGGAAGGCGACCGAGTCGGCGATCATCGCCAGGTTCTCCTGCGGGTTGACGCGCGTGACCTTCTCGAGGTGCAGCGCCCAGGTCTTGCCGACCAGCGTGCAGACCGGCGCGAACGAGTCCGCGAGCAGCCGGAGGGCCGGGTCGTCCTCGGCCTTCACGCCGCGCCTGCGCGTCATCCCGAACGCGGCCACCTCTGCGTGCTCGAAGCGCTCGTTTGCGAGCAGGTCGAACAGCGCCTGCTCCTTGGGGTTCGAGCTGGGGAATCCAGCCTCGATCAGGGGGATGCCGAGCGAGTCGAGCGCGTGGGCCACGCGCACCTTCTCCTCGGCCGAGAGCGACATGCCCTCGCCCTGCATGCCGTCGCGGAGGGTGGTGTCGTAGAGGACTACTGCTTCGGACACGGGAACGCCTTTCGGGAAAGTTCGAGCGGACGGGACGAATGCCTGCGGCGACGCGCGCGCTCAGAGGCGCGACTGCGTCGCCGAGGTAATTCGCCCGTGGTGCCCGAGGCCGGCGCTCACGCCTTGGATGGTACTTCGACGAAGTCGAGCCACTCGGCGTACTGCGGCGCGCGGCCGCAGAGCGCGTCGTCGAACACCTGCTGGATCTGCCGGGTGATCTCGCCCGGCGCGCCGATCGCGATGTCGTCGATCTCGCGGATCGGCGTCAGCTCCGCCGCCGTGCCCGTCATGAAGACCTCGTCGGCGAGGATCAGCTCCCCGCGCGCGATGTCGCGCTCGACCACCTCGAAGCCGAGGTCGCGCGCGATCGCGATCACGGACTTGCGGTTGATGCCGTCGAGGATCGATGTCGTCTGCGGCGGCGTGTAGATGACCCCGTCCTTGACGACGAAGATGTTCTCGCCGGTGCCCTCGCAGACGAACGAGTTGTGGTCGAGCAGGATCGCCTCGTCGTAGCCCGCCTTCGAGGCCTCGATCTTCGCGAGCACCGAGTTCAGGTACTGCCCCGAGGCCTTGGCGTGCGGGTAGAGCGCGTCGGGCGAGATCCGCCGCCAGGACGACACCTTGGCGCGGACGCCGTTGCGCTTCCCGTCCTCGCCGAGGTAGGCGCCCCACTCCCACACCGCGATCATCGCCTCGACCGGGTTGTCGAGCGGGAACAGGCCCATCGGCCCGTAGCCGCGGTAGATCAGCGGCCGGATGTAGCAGGAGCGCAGGTTGTTGCGCACGATCAGCTCGTGCGTGACCTCGCGCAGCTGCTCGCGCGTGTAGGGCAGCTCCATGTGATAGAAGCGCGCCGAGCGCTCCAGGCGGTCGAGGTGGTCGGCGTGGCGGAAGATCGCCGTGCCGCGATCCGTCTCGTAGGCCCGGATGCCCTCGAATACGCCCGTCCCGTAGTGGAGGGCGTGCGTGAGTACGTGGACCTTGGCGTCCTCCCAGGCGACGAACTCCCCGTTCAGCCAGATGAGGTCCGCGGTCTGCACGTACTTCCTCCTGCGTCGTTAGAGGTTCGCGAGGACGGCCTTCGTGGCGTCCTCCGTTCCGGCTTCGCCGCCGAGGTCGCGGGTCCGCAGGCCCGCCTCGAGCGCCCGATCCACCGCCGATTCTACGGCCGCCGCCTCTTCCTGGCGACCGAGCCCGTAGCGCAGCATCATGGCCACCGAGCCGAACATCGCGAGGGGGTTCGCCCGTCCCGTGCCGGCGATGTCGGGCGCCGAGCCGTGGACCGGCTCGAAGAGGCCGGGGCCGCTGTCGCCGACGGACGCGCTCGGGAGCATCCCGATCGAGCCGGTGAGCATCGCGGCCTCGTCGCTGAGGATGTCGCCGAACATGTTCTCGGTGAGAATCACGTCGAACTCCGCCGGCCGCGAGACGAGCTGCATCGCGGCGTTGTCGACGAGCAGGTGCTCGAGCTCGACGTCGCGGCCCTCGGCCGCGCGCGTGACCGTCTCCCGCCACAGGCGCGAGGTCTCGAGCACGTTGGCCTTGTCCACGCTCGTCACCTTCCGGCGCGCGAAGCGGAACGCCACCTCGGCGATGCGCTCGATCTCCTCGACGCTGTAGACGCACGTGTCGAAGGCGCGCGCGTCCTCGCGCCCGCGCTCGCCGAAGTAGATCCCGCCGGTCAGCTCCCTCACAACGAGCAGGTCCGTGCCCTCGATCCGCTCGCGCCGCAGGGGGCTTCCGTCGAGCAGCGCGCGCGGGGGCCGCACGGGACGCAGGTTCGCGAACAGCCCGAGGCCCTTGCGCAGGCCGAGCAGGCCCTGCTCGGGCCGCGGCGCGTCGGGGTCGGTCGTGTCCCACTTCGGGCCGCCCACGGCCGCCAGCAGCACGGCGTCCGCCCGCCTGCAGGCCGCGAGCGTCTCGTCTGTGAGGGCCGTGCCGTGCGCGTCGATCGAGGCGCCGCCGATCGGGCGCTCCTCGATCTCGAAGTCGCCGAGGCGCTCGAGCAGCTCGCGCGCGGCCGCCATGATCTCGGGGCCGATGCCGTCGCCCGGCAGGGCGACGATCCTGGGCCTTGCCATCTAGTCGTCTCCTCTCGTGGCTGTGATGTTGAGGCGCACGTAGTCGAGCGTGAGCGGCGCGCCCGCACGCTCGAGCACGCGGTCGAGCAGCTCGTCACCGAGCTCGTCGGGGAGCACGTCGAGGTGAGGCGCAAGCACGACGGTGCGCAGGAAGTCGCGGGGGTCGTCGAGGACGACGGGCGCCGGCTCGAGCCAGCAGTCGACCTGCTCGAAGCCGGCGTCGGCGAGCGCGAGCGCGGCCTCGGCGGGCGACGAGAAGAGCCACGGCCGCTCCCAGCCCTCGAGCGCTGCCGCGAACGGCTCGCGCGCGATCACCGCCTCGACCTCCTCCATGAAGCCCGCGAGGTTGCCCTGGCCGCCGCACTGGGCCACGAGCCGCGCCCCCGGTCGGAGCGCGGCGTGGAGCCTGCGGAACAGCCGCGGTCGGTCGGCGATCCAGTGGAAGACGGCCGTCGAGAAGGCGGCGTCGACGGGCTCCTCGAGCTCGAGCTCGAGCAGGTCCGCGACGCGCACCTCGACCCGGTCGGCGGGCAGCGCCGCGCGCGCCTTCTCCGCCATCGCCGGCGAGCCGTCGACCGCGATCACGCGCCCGCGCGGCAGCCGCTCGAGCAGCAGGGCCGTCACCCGCCCGGTGCCGCAGCCCGCGTCGAGCACGGTCTCGTCGCCTTCGAGCGCGAGCCGCTCGACCACGCGCCTGCCCCAGTCGAGCTGAGGGTCCGACACGCGGTCGTAGACGCTCGCGTCCCAGTCGCGGGTCGACCCCGCCCCGCCGCTCACGCGAGCGCGGTGGTCACGGGGCCGCTGCGCTCGCGCTCGCGCTCGTAGGCGGCGATCGCTTCCTCGCTCTGGAGGGTGACGCCGATGTCGTCGAGCCCGTTCAGCAGCCGGTGCTTGACCTCGGGGTCGATCTCGAACGAGGCGCTGCGGCCGTCCCACTCGACGGTCTGGCGCGCGAGGTCGATCGTCGCCTCGTCCGCCTGCATGAGCGAGCGCACGTCCTCCTCGGGCAGCACGACCGGCAGCAGGCCGATCTTCGTGCAGTTGTTGAAGAAGATGTCCGCGAACGACGGGGCGACGATCGCCCTGAAGCCGTAGTCCTGCAGGCCCCACGGCGCGTGCTCGCGCGAGGAGCCGCAGCCGAAGTTAGGGCCGGTGACGAGGATCGGGTTCTTGTCGAGCCGCCAGCTCGGGTCCTTGCGCCACTCGTAGAAGAGGAACTCGCCGAAGCCCGTGCGCTCGATCCGCTTGAGGAACTGCGCCGGCATGATCTGGTCGGTGTCGACGTCGGCGCGGTCGAGGACCGTGACGCCTCCCGTGACGACGTTGATCGGCTCCATCTAGACGAGTGCCTCCTCGCGGTCCCAGTTGCGGATGTCGACGAAGTGCCCGGCGATCGCGGCGGCCGCCGCCATCTCCGGGCTGACGAGGTGCGTGCGGCCGCCGCGCCCCTGGCGCCCCTCGAAGTTGCGGTTCGAGGTCGAGGCGCAGCGCTCGCCCGGCGAGAGCGTGTCGGGGTTCATGCCGAGGCACATCGAGCAGCCCGCCGAGCGCCAGTCGAAGCCCGCCTCCTTGAAGATGCGGTCGAGCCCCTCGGCTTCGGCCTGCGCGCGCACCTGCTGGGAGCCCGGCACGACCATCGCCCGCACGCGCGGGTGGACCTTGCGGCCCGCGACCATCTTCGCGGCGGCGCGCAGGTCGCCGATCCGCGAGTTCGTGCACGAGCCGATGAACACGCGGTCGAGCTCGATCTCCTCGATCGCCGTGCCCGGCTCGAGGCCCATGTAGGCGAGCGCGCGCTCATCGGCCTCGCTGCGTGGCTCGGGCACCGTGCCGGTCACGTCGGTGACCATGCCCGGGGTCGTCCCCCAGGTGACCTGCGGCGAGATCTCGGAGGCGTCGATCTCGACCTCGGTGTCGAAGCTCGCCCCCTCGTCGCTGCGCAGCTCGCGCCAGCGCGCCACCGCCTCGTCGAAGTCCTCGGGCGCCGCCTCGCGGCCCTCGATCCACTCGAAGGTGGTGTCGTCGGGCGCGACCATGCCGGCGCGGCCGCCGCCCTCGATCGTCATGTTGCAGATCGTCATGCGGCCCTCCATCGAGATCCCCTCGATCACGGGGCCCGCGTACTCGATCACGTGGCCCACGCCGCCGCCGGTGCCGATGCGGCCGATCGTGCCGAGGATCAGGTCCTTCGGCGTGACCCCGAAGCCGAGCTCGCCGACATAGGTGATGCGCATCGCCTTCGGCTTGGCCTGGCGCAGCGTCTGGGTGGCGAGCACGTGCTCGACCTCGCTCGTCCCGATCCCGAACGCGAGCGCGCCGAACGCGCCGTGCGTGGCGGTGTGCGAGTCGCCGCAGACGATCGTCATGCCGGGCTGCGTGACCCCGAGCTCCGGCCCGATGACGTGCACGATGCCCTGGCGGCGGGAGCCGATCGAGTAGAGCGGCACGCCGAACTCCGCGCAGTTGCGCTCGAGCGTCTCGACCTGCACGCGCGAGAGCTGGTCGCGGATCTGGTCGGCGCGCGTCGAGCCGTCGGTCGGGACGTTGTGGTCGGCGGTCGCGAGGGTGCGGTCGGGCCGGCGCACCTCGCGGCCGGCGAGCCGGAGCCCCTCGAAGGCCTGCGGCGAGGTGACCTCGTGCACGAGGTGCAGGTCGATCCAGAGCAGGCCGGGCTCGATCTCGTGGGCCTCCCAGATCTTCTCGAACAGCGTCTTGGGCATGGTGGCGTCTAGCTCCTCCTGAGGCCTGCGGAGACGACCGCGAGGAACTCCGCGTCCGCCTCGCCGGGGTTCTCGAAATGGTGCGGCAGGTCCGCGTCGAAGGTCACGGCGTCGCCCTCGCCGAGCTCGTGGCAGGCGCCGTCGCAGACCAGCGTGAGCCGCCCGCGCAGGACGACCGCCGTCTCGCGACTGCCCGGCTCGTGCATCGGGGGATCGTCGGGGCCGCCCGTGGCGGCGCCCGGCTCGAGCACGTGCTGCGAGACCTCCGCACGCTGGCCGGGCAGCGCGGGCGTGAGCACCTCGAAGCGGTGGCCGGGCACGCGCTGGGCGGGCCTCAACCGCTCGTCCCTGCGCACGACCGTCACGCCGTCCGACTCGTCGAGCCGCAGCAGCTGCGAGAGCGTCAGCTCGAGGCCCGAGGCGATGCGGCCGGCGACGGCGAGCGTGGGGCTGGTAGCGCCGCGCTCGACCTGGCTCAGCATCTGGGCGGAGACGCCGCTGCGCTCCGCGAGCTCGCGCAGCGACAGCCCCATGCCCTCACGCAGCGCGCGCACGCGGCTGCCGACGGCCTGGGGCTCGACGATGGGGGTGGCGGTCGTCACGGGCTCTGTACGTTATCACGGACGCTCGTCCGCTGCAACGGCATGGTCCCGCGTCGCTGCGCGAGCCCTACGGGTAGGCGAGCCCGGCGACGCGCAGCGCCAGCTCGAGCTCGAGCCGCGCGCGCGGCTCGTCGAGCGCGTCGCCGAGCAGCTCGCGCAGCCGGCCGAGCCGATAGCGCACCGTCTGCACGTGCACGTGGAGCCGCCTTGCGGCGGCGCGCGCACTGCCCTGGCACTCTAGCCACGCCGCGAGCGTCTGGAGCAGGCGCTCGCGCGCGCCCGCGGGGAGCTCCTCGAGCGGCGCGAGCCTGCGGCGCACGAGCTCTCCGGCGAGGATCCTGTCCTGCGCGAGGATGACGTCGAGCAGCCGCTCGCGCGCTGCGACGAGGCCGGCCTCCGGCCGCTCGCGCGCGATCGCGAAGGCGAGCTGCGCCTCGCGCGCCGAGCGCGCCGCCTCTACGGGCACGACGGCGGGGCCGAGGCCGGCGGGCGCGCCGCCTAGCGCCCGCTCGAGCGCGGCGCGGCGGCCGGGTCCTTCGGGATCGGGGACGACCGCGCGCGCGAGGCCGCCGCGGGCGGCGACGATCGCGTCGGCGGGCAGCCGCGCCTCGACGCGCCGCACATCCTCCTCGGCGAGCACGAGCACCGCGAGCCGGCGCGGCAGCTCCCAGGGCACCGCGCGCGCCGTCTCCTCGAGCTCCGTCGGGTCCGAGGGCGGCTCGCGCAGGAGCAGCTCGACCAGCCGCCGGCACCGCTCCTGGCGCTCCTGCGCGAGCACGGACTGCTCCTGCGCGAAGCCCTCGGCCGACGCCGAGGAGAGCTCGTCGACGTAGGCGAAGATCGCCTCCGCGAGGGTGTAGAGCGTGCTCGGCTCGAGCCCGGCGCGGTGACCCGCCTCCGCGAGCCCGCGCCACGCCACCTGCGCGCCGGCCCGGTAGGCCGTGAGCAGCGCGTCGAGCGGCCGCCCGTTGCGCGACTCGCCGCGGCCGAACCAGACGTACACGTCGCGGCCCGGGAGCTGGCCGCCGTGCCGGCCCTCGATCAGCTCGAGGAACCCCCGCAGCCCCTGCTCCACGCCGCGCTTGACGTTGTGGTCGAGGACGCCCTCGTACATCGGCACGGCGGCGAGCACGGCGGCCATCACCTCCTCGACGAGCCGCGGGACGACCGGCCAGAGCGGCTCGGCGACCGCCGGGTCGAGGGACTGCCAGGGCGCCGGGCGCAGCACATTTGTGCGATCGCTCAAAGCCACACCGCGATGATGTGCCGGACGGCGGTAGATCGCAACCCGAAGCCGTTCATACGCTCAGAGCATGTCAGAGACGGAGCGCACCCTCTCGCAGGCCGAGCGCACCGTCACGCTGATCGGCGTGCTGCTCCCCTTCGCCGGCTTCGTGGCGGCGCTCGTGCTGCTCTGGAACGGCGGCGTCGGCTGGAGCGACCTCGCGATCCTCGCGGGGATGTACCTGCTCACGGGGCTCGGGGTCACCGTCGGCTTCCACCGCCTCCTCACCCATCGCGCGTTCGACGCGCCGAGGGCGGTCCGCTACGCCTTCGCCGTGCTCGGCTCGATGGCCGTGCAGGGCGCGGTGATCGACTGGGTCGCGGACCACCGCAAGCACCACGCCTTCACCGACGTCGAGGGCGACCCCCACTCCCCGCACGGCCACGGCCCCGGCGTGCGCGGCGTGCTGCGCGGGCTCTGGCACGCCCACATGGGCTGGCTGTTCGAGACGCAGGGGACCGCCGACCACAGACGCTACGCGCGCGACCTCGTCGAGGATCCGGGGATGCGCGCGATCGACCGCGCCTTCCCGCTGCTCGTCGCGCTCACGCTCGCGATCCCCTTCGCCGCCGGCTGGCTGCTCACCGGCGAGCTGAGCGGCGCGGTGACCGGCCTGATCTGGGGCGGGCTCGTGCGGGTGTTCCTGCTCCACCACGTCACCTGGAGCGTCAACTCGGTCTGCCACTTCCACGGCCGGCGGCGCTTTGCGACCGAGGACCGGTCGACCAACGTCTTCTGGCTCGCCCTGCCGTCGCTCGGCGAGTCCTGGCATCACAACCACCACGCCTTCCCCCGCTCCGCCCGCCACGGGCTGCGCTGGTGGGAGCTCGACCTCTCCGCGCTCGTGATCGCGGCGCTGCGCCGGCTCGGGCTCGCGCGCGACGTCGTCCTCATCAGCCCCGAGCGGCAGGAAGAGCGGCGAGCCGGGGCGGCGGGTTGAGCGCGGACGAGGGGCTGCTCGGCGTCCCTGAGCTGCGCGAGCGCGTGGAGCGGCTCGCCGCGCTCGAGCGCGGCTCGGCGACCGCGGGGGAGCTGGCCGCGGCCGAGCTGATCGCGGCCGAGCTCGCCGGCCTCGGCCTCCCGGTGAGGCGAGAGCGCGAGTCGGTCCACGGCGGCTACTGGCTGCCGATCGGGATAACGGCGGCGGCCGGCGTCGCCGCGGCGGCGCTCGGCGGGCGCCGCGGCGCCCTGCTGGGGGCGCTCGCCGCCGCCGCGGCGGCCGACGACGTCGACGCGGGGCCGCACGTGCTGCGGCGCATCGCGCTGCCGAAGCGGACGACGACGAACCTCACCGTCGAGCTCGGCCCCGCGGAGGCCGCGCGGACGGTGGTCGTGGCCGCGCACTACGACGCCGCCCACTCGGGCCTCGTCTTCCACCCGGAGCTTCCGCGCGCGGTGCTGCGCCGCCTCCCCAGGCTCGCCGAGCGCGCGAAGACGACGCCCCCCACCATGTGGGGCGCCGTCGCGGGCCCTGCGCTCGCCGCGCTCGGCTCGCTCGCGCGCAGCTCGGGCCTGCGCGTCGCGGGCGCCGCGATCTCGGCCGGCTACGCGGCCGCGATGGCCGACATCGGCCTGCGCCGCGTCGTCCCCGGGGCGAACGACAACGCGACCGGGGTCGCCGCGCTGCTCTCGCTCGCGCACTGGCTCGCGGCCGACCCGCCGCGCGGCATCCGCGTGCTGCTCGTCTTCACGGGCTCAGAGGAGTCGCTGCTCGAGGGGATGCAGGCGTGGGGCCGGCGCCACTTCCCGCGCCTGCCGCGCGACCGCACGCGCGTCATCTGCCTCGACACCGTCGGATCGCCGCACCTGCTCGCGCTCGAGGCGGAGGGGATGCTGCGCATGCGCAGGTACTCGCGGGACCTGCTCGAGCTGCTGCACGAGTGCGCGCGGGAGCTCGGCATCTTCGTTTACCCAGGGCTGCGTTTCCGCAACTCGACCGACGCCACCGTGGCGCTCAGGGCCGGCTACCCGGCGCTGATGCTCGGCTCGGTGGACGAGTACAAGATCCCCACCGACTACCACTGGCCCACCGACACGCCGGACCGCGTGCGCTACGAGAGCGTGGCGGACGCGGCGCGGCTCGTGCGCGCCGCGATCCTCCGTCTCGCGCGCGGCTGAGCTCAGCCATCGGCCGCGGCGGCGGGCGCGGGCTTCCCGACCCGAGCGCTGCGCTCCCCGTCCGCGAAGCGCGCGCGCAGCGCCTTCTTGTCGAACTTGCCGACCGAGGTCTTCGGCACCTCGTCGATGAACTCGACGCGCTCGGGCAGCCACCACTTGGCGACCCGCCCGGAGAGGAACTCGCGCAGGCCGTCGGCGTCGAGGGAGGATCCCTCGCGCTTGACCACGCACGCGCACGGGCGCTCGCCCCAGCGCTCGTCGGGCACCGCGATCACGGCGGCCTCGAGCACATCCGGGTGCGCCATCACCGCGTTCTCGAGCTCGACCGACGAGATCCACTCGCCCCCGGACTTGACGAGGTCCTTGGTGCGATCGATCAGCTTGATGAAGGAGCCGCGCCGCATCTCCGCCACGTCGCCGGTGCGCAGCCAGCCGTCCTCGGTGAAGCGGTCGCCGAGCGACTCGTCGCGGTAGTACGAGCGCGCGATCCAGGGGCCGCGGACCTGGAGCTCCCCGCCGCTCTCGGCGTCGATCCGCCACTCCACGAACGGCAGCGGCCGGCCCTGGCAGGCGCGCAGCTCGTAGGCCTCGTCCTCGGCGAGCTCGACGCCCTCCGGCAGCCGCGAGAGAGCGGCGACCGGGCTCGTCTCGGTCATGCCCCAGCCCTGGACGAGCGGCACGCCGAAGCGCTCGTCGTAGGCCCGGATGAGCGCCTCGGGGACGGCCGAGCCGCCGCCCACCAGCTCGCGCACGCTCGAAAGGTCGGCGCCCTCGACCTGCAGCAGGCCCTGCCAGATCGTCGGGACGCCGGCCGACCACGTCACCCGCTCGGACGCGATCAGGTCCGCGAGGTCGGCGGGCGCCATGCGCGGGCCCGGGAACACCTGACGCGCGCCGACGAGCGCGGCGGTGTACGGGATCCCCCACGCGTTGGCGTGGAACATCGGCACGACCGGCATCGCGGAGTCGGACTCGCGCAGCCCGTTGACGCTCGGCAGGGCGGTGGCGAGGGAGTGCAGGACGGTCGAGCGGTGCGAATACACGACGCCCTTCGGGCGCCCCGTGGTGCCGCTCGTGTAGCACATCGCGGCGGCCGCGTTCTCGTCGAGGTCGGGGAACTCGAAGCCCGGATCGCCCCGCTCGACGAGCTCCTCGTAGGCGAGCGCCCCCTCGCGCTCGCCGGGGCCGTCGGGCATCAGGACCTCGTGCTCGACGCCGTCGAAGCGCGGCATCACGCCGGCGAGCGAGGCGTCCAGGAAGATCACCTTGTCCCCGGCGTGGTCGACGATGTACCGCAGGTCCTCCTCGAAGAGGCGGATGTTGAGGGTGTGCAGCACCGCGCCCATGCTCGGGACGGCCAGGTACAGCTCGAGGTGGCGCAGCGAGTTCCAGGCGAAGGTCGCGACGCGATCGCCGCGCCGCACCCCCAGCCCTGCGAGCGCCGACGCGAGCCGGCGCGCGCGCTCCACCACCTGCCGATAGGTCGAGCGCTCGACTCCGTCCTGGGTGCGGCTGACGATCTCCCGCTCGGGGAAGACCGCCTCCGCGTGCTCGGCGATCTGCCGAACGAGAAGCGGGTAATCCATCATCAGGCCGTCCATGGGGCGCAGCGTAACCGCCCCCGCGAGCGCAGGCCAGGGGTGCCGCGGGAGCGCGCGCCGCGCGGCCGGGCGGCGGCGATCGTCGCCGGCGGTCGCTCAGAACGCGCGCTCGAGCAGGGCGAGGATCTCGTCGCGGCCCGGCGGGTCGGGAGTGTTTCGAAGCTCAGGCCGCGCGCACGCGGCCTCGGCGACCGCGGGCAGGCTGCCGCGGTCGACGCCGAGCTGCGAGAGGCGCGTGAGCCCCGCGCGCGCGGCGAGCCGCGCGACCGCGCCCATGGCGAGCTCGGGGTCGTCGCGCCCCGCGCCCAGCGCGACCGCGAGGCGCCCGATCACGGCGGGCGCGCGGCGCGCCATGAGCGCCACCGTGCGGGGCAGCATCACCGCGTTGGTCTCGGCGTGCGGCGAGCCGGTCGTGCGCACGAGCGTCTGGCAGACGACGTGGTGGACCGCGTAGCCGGCCGAGCCGAGCGCGTACGAGCAGAGCAGGGCGCCGAGCGCGAGCGCCTGCCGGTCGGGCTCGCCCTCGCCCGCGAGCGCGCCGGCGATCAGGCCCGCGCCGCGGAGAGCGGCGAGGTCGGCCACCGGGTTCGCGAGCGGGGTGTAGAGCGGCTCGACGCCGTGCGCGAGGGCGTTCATCGCGCTCGCCGCGAGCTGCGGCACGGGCTGGGAGGCCATCAGCGACGGATCGCAGACGACAAGCGACGGCCGCGCCGGCACGAAGCGCTCGACGCCGGGCGGCATGCGGTGGATGCGCGTGAGCTCGGCGCCCGAGAGCGTCGTCGGAACCGCCGCGCACGCGAGCCCGTCGGCGGCGGCGATCGCCTTCGCCGAGTCGATCACGCGCCCGCCGCCGAGCGCCACGAGCGGCCGCCCGCCGACGCCGTCCCGCACCGCCGCGGCGGCGTCGGGCACGCCGCCCGGAGGCACCTCCAGCACCGCGTCCGCGCCCTCGGCGAGCTCGGGCGCCTGCCTCAGGGCCCGCTGGGTCGTGAGCAGCGCATAGGCGCGGAAGCCGCGCTCGGCGAGCAGCCGCGGCGCCTCGGCGAGCGCGCCCTCGCCGAAGCGGATCAGCCGCTCGCCGTCGATCCAGCTGAAGTCAGCGCGCTCCACACCCCGGCGCGGGCTACCGGGCCGGCGTCCCCGCGCTCCCGGCGGCCCCGATGTGGTGGTCCGCCTCGGCGACCGGCGAGTCGGCCAGCGCGTTCGTCAGCGCCCTCAGGTACGCGCGCCCGGAGGCCTCCAGGATGTCGGTGGCGACACCCTGGCCCGACGCCTGCACGCCGTCGAGCTCGAGCATCACCGTGACCTCCCCCAGGGCGTCGCGCCCGCCGGTCACCGCGCTCACGTGGTACTCCTTGAGGCGCGCCTCGCGGCCCGTCGCGGCGTTGATCGCGCTGAAGAAGGCGTCGACCGGCCCGTCGCCGGTGAAGCTTCCCTCCGCGACCTCGCCGCTCGGCATGCGAATGCCGACGCGCGCGAGCGGGGCGCGGCTCGACGATGCCTCGATGTCGAACCACTCGAGGCCGTAGGCGGCGGGCGATTCGCGCATCTCGTCCGAGACGATCGCCTCGAGGTCGAGCGCCGTCACCTTCTTCTTCTTGTCCGCCAGCTCCTTGAAGCGCTTGAAGGCGGTGTTGAGCGCGGCGCCCTCGACCTGGAACCCGAGCTCCTCGAGCGCCTTGCGCAGGGCGTGGCGGCCGGAGTGCTTGCCGAGCACGATCGAGTTCGCCTCGAGCCCGATCGTGGTCGCGTCCATGATCTCGTAGGTGGTGCGCTCCTTGAGGACGCCGTCCTGGTGGATGCCCGACTCGTGGGCGAAGGCGTTGCGGCCGACGATCGCCTTGTTCGGCTGCACCTGGTAGCCGGTGAGGCGCGAGACGAGCCGGCTCGTGCGCGCGATCTCGCGCGTGTTGATGCCGGTCCAGAGGCCAAGGCTCGGCTCGCGCGTGTGCATGAGCATCACGATCTCCTCGAGCGAGCAGTTGCCCGCGCGCTCGCCGATGCCGTTGACCGCGCACTCGACCTGGCGGGCGCCGGCCTGCACGCCCGCGAGCGAGTTCGCGACGGCGAGCCCGAGGTCGTTGTGGCAGTGGACCGAGAGCGTGACCTTGCGCAGGTCGGGCACGAGCCGGTACAGCTCCTCGAACATGGCGGCGTACTCGCCGGGCATCGTGTAGCCGACCGTGTCCGGGACGTTGATGGTGGTCGCGCCCTCGTCGATCGCGATCTGGATCACCTCGGCCATGAACTCGACGTCGGAGCGCGACCCGTCCTCGGGCGAGAACTCGACGTCGTCGGTGTACTGCTTGGCGTGGGCGACCGCTGCGCGCGCCTGGCCCTTCACGTCCTCGGGCGTGGCCCTGAGCTTGTGCCGCATGTGGATCTCGCTCGTGGCGATGAAGGTGTGGATGCGCGGGCGCTCGGAGTCCTTGATCGCGTTCCAGGCGGCGTCGATGTCCTGCTTCGCGGTGCGCGCGAGCGCGCAGATCACCGGGCCCTCGACCTGGCGGGCGATCGCCTGCACGGCCTCGAAGTCGCCGGGCGAGGTGATCGGGAAGCCTGCCTCGATCACGTCGACGCCGAGGCGCGCGAGCTGATGGGCGATCTCGACCTTCTCCTGCTTGTTCAGCGAGATGCCGGGGGACTGCTCACCGTCCCGCAGAGTGGTGTCGAAGATGCGTACTCGGGCGCTTTCGTCCCTCATGCCCTTGTCTGATCGGTCGCTCATGCCGCTCCTTTCGTTCGCTCGCCTGCCTTCTCCTCGGTGTGGTTCGCGGCTCCGCGGGCCGCCACGCAGCTATTCCCCCCGAAGGGGGAGGAGAAGGAGAAGTCGCAGGTCGAGCCGGAACAGCACGATGCCGCAACTCTACACGGTGAGGACGACCTTGCCGACGTTCCGCCGCTCCTCGATGAAGCGGTGGGCGTCGGCGGCTTGCTCGAGGGGGAAGCTCGCCGCCACGACCGGGCGAAGACGCCCCGCCTCGCCGAGCTGCTGGAGCGGCTCGATGAGCTCGTCGAGCGAGCCCTTGGAGTCCCAGAGCCTCAGCACGTTGAGGCCGATGAACGCGCGCGACCCCGACATCAGGGCCAGGGGATGGAGGATCGGGAAGCGGGCGAGCGTCGCGAGCGCCCGCGCCGGGTTGCGGCGCCCGCCGCCCGACACCGCCGACGCCCCGATGCCGACCAGCCGGCCGCCGGGGCGCAGCAGCGAGAGGCCCTTCCGGAAGCTCGCGCCGCCGATGCCGTCGAGCACCAGGTCGAGCGGGCGCGCCTCGCCAGTGATCCGGCGGATCTCGCGGGCGAAGTCGACGCTGCGGTAGTCGATGGGATGATCGACGCCGAAGCCGCGGAGCGCCTCGTGCTTGGACGCGGACGCCGTGCCGAACACCTCGGCGTCGTGCGCCTTCGCGATCTGGGTGGCGGCGATCCCGACGCCGCCGGCCGCGGCCTGGATCAGGACCCGCTCGCCCGCGCGCAGCGAGCCGTAGCGGATGAGCCCCGCGTAGGCCGTCGCGTACACGACCGGGAAGGCGGCCCCCTCCTCGAAGCTCCAGCCCTCGCGGAGCGGCAGGACGTTCGCCGCCTTGGTCACGACGAACTCCGCCTGCGCGCCGAAGCGCGAGGCCCCGAACACGCGCTGACCGCGCTCGAGGCCCTCCACGCCCTCGCCCAGCTCGTCGATCTCGCCCGCGAGCTCGTAGCCCATCACCGCCGGGAGCGGAGGCGCGTCGGGGTAGAGGCCCTGGCGGGCGAGCAGGTCGGCGAAGTTGATGCCCGCGGCGTGGACGCGCACGCGCACCTCGCCCGCGCCGGGGACCGGCGTCGGGCGCTCCTCCACGCGGAGCACCTCAGGTCCGCCGCGGGCCGGAGTCACGAGCGCACGCACCACGCCCAACCCTAGCCGCTCCGCCCGCGCGGCCGCACGCCGCGGCCGGGCCTAGAGCGAGACCGCCCTGCCGTCGTGGAAGCCGTCGAGAGCGACGATGCGGTCGACGAGCTCCTGCGGGACCGGGGCGTCGGTGGTGACGACCATCACCGCGTCGGGCGCGCCCTCCTCCGCGCCGACGGCGGCGGAGACGATGTTCACCCCCTGCTCGCCGAAGATCGTGCCGACGCGGCCGATCATGCCGGGCTGGTCGGCGTAGCGGAAGAACGCGAAGTGGTCGGCCATCTCGAGGTTGAAGCTCTGGCCGTACACGGAAACGAGGTGCGGCACGTTGCGCGGGCCGAAGCCGGTGCCGGCCACCTCCACGGTCCTGCCGTCCGAGACGACCGCGACGGCCACGAGCTCGTTGAAGTCCTCCGACGCGGAGCGCTTCTGCTCCGCCACCTGGATCCCGCGCTCCTCCGCGAGCGCGGGCGCGTTCACGTAGTTGACCGACTCCTCGGTATGCCCCTCGAGCACACCGACGAGCACCGCGACCGTGAGCAGGCGCGTGTCGAACTCCGACAGGCGCCCCTCGTAGCGCACCTCGATGCGGTCGACCGACGAGGCCTCGCCGAGCGACATCGCGAGGCGGCCGAGGCGCGTGCAGAGCGGCATGAACGGTCCGAGGGCCTCGCGGTCCTCGGGGCGCAGGCGGGGGATGTTGACCGCATTGGTGACCTCGCCGCCGGTGAGCGCCGCGAGCACCTGCTCGGCGGTGATCACGCCGGCGCGGTCCTGCGCCTCCACCGTGGACGCGCCGAGGTGCGGCGTCACGATCACGTTCGGCATCCCGAACAGCGGATGCTCGGTGATCGGCTCCTGCGGGAACACGTCGAGCGCCGCGCCGGCGACCTTGCCGGACTCGAGCGCGCGCTGCAGCGCCGCGTGGTCGATCAGCTCGCCGCGCGCGACGTTGACGATCCGGACGCCGTCCTTCATCTTCGCGAAGGCGGCGTCGTCGAGCCAGTTGACCGTGTCCGGGGTCTTCGGGAGGTGCAGGGTGATGATGTCGGCCGCGGCGTACACCTCGTCGGAGGACTCGGCCTTCTCGACGCCGAGCTCGCGGAAGCGCTCGGCCGACACGAAGGGGTCGAACGCGATCACCTTCATCCCGAAGGCCTTGGCGCGCTCCGCGACCAGCCGTCCGATGCGGCCGAAGCCGAGCACGCCGAGCGTCTTCTCGTAGACCTCGATGCCGCCGAACTTCGACCGCTCCCAGCGGCCCGACGAGAGCGAGGCGTGCGCCTGGGGCACGTTGCGGCAGAGGGCGAGCATGAGCGCGAGCGTGTGCTCGGCCGCCGCGACCATGTTCGACTCGGGCGCGTTCGCGACGATGATCCCGCGCTTGGTGGCGGCCTTGAGGTCGACGTTGTCGACGCCGATGCCGGCGCGGCCGATGACCTTGAGGCGCGAGCCGCGCTCGATCAGGTCCGCCGTGAGCTTGGTGGCGCTGCGGATCAGGATCGCGTCGTAGTCGCCGATCCGCTCGGCCAGCTCGCCGTCCGCCCAGTCCACCCCGACGTCGACGTCGAAGTGCCGGCGCAGCAGCTCCACGCCGGACTCGGCGATCTTCTCCTTGACGAGGACGCGCTGACCTGCGTTCACGTGAGCGCCGGGATCTAGGCCGGTGTGGCGGCGGCGACGCCCGCCTCGAGGAACACGCGCTGCGCGGCGGCGACGCCCGCGCCGAGCTCGATGTCCGCGCCGAGCTCCCTCAGCGTCATCTCGAGCGCGGCGATCGTCGTGACGATGTCGAACGCGCCGAAGTAGCCGCAGTGCGCGATGCGCACGATCTTGCCCTTGAGGCTGCTTTGGCCGCCCGCGATCGTGATGCCGTACTTGTCGCGCATGACCTTCGGCACCCTGGCGCCCTCGACGCCGTCGGGCACCTTGATCGCGGTCACGACGTTGGCGTTCTCGTCCTCGGGCCCGAACAGCTCGAGCTCGAGCGCCTTGACCGCCTCGCGGGTCGCGCGGCCGAGCAGCCGGTGCCGCTCGAAGACCTGCTCGAGCCCCTCCTCCTCGATCATGCCGAGCGCGACGTCGAGCGCCAGGAACAGGCCCACCGCCGGCGTGAAGGGGCTGTCAGGCGGGTCCTTGCGCTGGCCCTTGGCGGTCCTGCCCCAGTCGAAGTAGTAGCGGCGGCCGGGCGACTCCTCGGCGTACGCGAGAGCGGCCTCGCCGACGCTCGCGAAGCCGAGCCCCGGAGGCGACATCAGCGCCTTCTGCGAGCCGGCGACGACCACGTCGACGCCGATCTCGTCCTGGCGCACGGGGACCGCGCCGAGCGCCGAGACCGCGTCCACCGCGATCAGCGCGCCGTGCGCGTGCGCGGCCTCCGTGAGCGCCGCGACGTCGTTGACCACGCCGGTCGAGGTCTCGGAGAGAGTGGTGAAGAGCACCGTCGCCCCGCTCTCGGCGAGCCGCCGCTCGACCTCCGCGGGATCGACCTTCGTGCCCCACTCCGCCTCGTAGTGGTGCAGCTCGGCTCCGTAGGCCTCGCACAGCTCGGCCCAGCGCTCGCCGAACTTGCCGCACGAGGCGACCAGCGCGGGCTCGCCGGGGCGCACCAGGTTGGCGACGGCGGACTCCATCGCCCCCGAGCCGGACGACGCGAACGCGAGCACGTCATTCGCCGTCTGGAACGGGATGCGCAGCCGCTCGAGGGCGCGCGCGTAGATATCGACGAAGGCGGGAGCGCGGTGGTAGACCATCGGCTCGGCCATCACCTGCGACACGCGCGGCGGCAGCGGGGTCGGCCCCGCCGTCATCAGGTAGTCCTTGATGTAGGGATCCGCCATCGGGTCAGCCACGATAGCGGACGGCCCGGTGGGAACCCGGCCGCCCGCCCGCTCCGCTCTTCCGCCCGGCTCCGCCCGGCGGGCGGCGCCTCGCGCGAGCCTGGATGCCGATCGAGCGCCTGCTCAGAACTCCTCGGAGTCGTCGATCCAGTCCATCATCCGGCGCAGCTCGCGGCCCACCTGCTCGACCTGGTGGCGCTTGCCCTCCTCGCGCATGCGCATGAAGCTCTCCTGGCCGGCGCGGTTCTCCGCGATCCACTCGCGCGCGAACTCGCCCGACTGGATCTCGCCGAGGATCTCCTTCATCGCCTTGCGCGAGGCATCGCCGATCACGCGGCGCCCGCGCGTCATGTCACCGTACTCGGCCGTGTTCGAGATCGAGTAGCGCATGCCGCTGATGCCCTTCTCGTACATGAGGTCGACGATCAGCTTGAGCTCGTGGAGGACCTCGAAGTAGGCGAGCCGCGGGTCGTAGCCCGCCTCGGTGAGCGTGTCGAAGCCCGCGCGCACGAGCTCGGTCAGCCCGCCGCAGAGCACGGCCTGCTCGCCGAACAGGTCGGTCTCGGTCTCGTCCTTGAAGGTGGTCTCGATCACGCCCGCGCGCGTGCAGCCGATGCCCTTGGCGTAGGCGAGCACGAGCTCGCGCGCGTCGCCGGTGGCGTCGTGGTGGACGGCGGCGAGGCCGGGCACGCCGCGGCCCTCCTGGTACTGGCGCCGCACGAGGTGGCCCGGGCCCTTGGGGGCGACGAGCCCGACGTTCACGCCGGGTCCGGGCTCGATCTGCCCGAAGTGGATCGAGAAGCCGTGGGCGAAGAGCAGCGTGTCGCCGGCGGCGACGCCGTCGCGGATGTCGCTCTCCCACACCTCGGCCTGCTTCTCGTCCGGCAGCAGCACCATCACGAGGTCGCCGCGGCTCGCGGCGTCGGCGATCGGCAGCACCTCGAGCCCCTCGGCCCTGGCCTTCTCCACCGAGGCCGAGCTCTCGCGCAGGCCGACGACCACGTCGACCCCCGAATCGCGCAGGTTGAGGGCGTGCGCGTGCCCCTGCGATCCATATCCGAGGATCGCGACGGTCTTTCCGCTGAGCTTGCCGAGATCGGCATCCGAGTCGTAGATCACGGCCGGGAATCTAGTCGACGCGCGCTGCGCGACTCACGTCGCGGGCGCCCCCGCCGTTGAACTCGAAGAGCGCATACGAGCGCACCAGTCAACCCTTGACACCGGTTACGTAACTGGTGTTCTACGTACACCAGTTAGCGGAGCAGCGGCCGGGAAGGAGCACCATGGACCCGTTCTTCAACCACCTCGCAGGCGAGCAGCACGCACACGATCTGATCGAGCAGGCCGAGCGGATCCGCGCGGCGCGCGACAGCGGGTTTCCCGCGCAGCCGCGCAGCGTGACCGTGCGCTACTTCGAGGGACGCGACCTCGACGCGATCCGCGCGCTCGCGGCCCTCGAGGGGCGCCCCGAGCCGGACGGCGCGGTCCTCGTCGCCGACGTGGGCGGGCGCGTGGTTGCGGCCCTCCCGCTCGACGACCGCGAGCCGATCGCGGACCCGTTCACCCCGACCGCCGACGTCGTGGCGCTGCTGAAGCTGCGCGCCGCGCAGGTCGCGAGGCCGCGGCGGCGCCCCCCGCGCGGCCTCATCGGCCGGCTGCCGCTCGCCCGGCGCGCGAGCGCGGCGTAGAGAGTCCCGGCCGGGCGCCGGGGCGGCCCCGGCGCCCGCGCGCCCCGGCCGCGCTAGCCGCCGTAGGCGAGCTGGTGCGCGTCCCGCTGCGGGGGCGCGAGCAGGCGGGCGCTCGCGAGCACGGCCTCCGCGGTCATCACCACCGCGCTCGCCACGCACCACTGGCAGATCGCGTCGATCACGAACAGCTCGGCGTAGGTGAGGTACGCGCTGAACCCGAAGCCCATCAGCGCGAGCAGCGCCCCGGCCACGCGCCCCGGCTCGCCACGAACGAGCGCCGAGAGCAGGATGCCGAAGTAGCCGACCATCCCGAGCACGGCTACCGGGACGCCGGCGAGGCGCGACTGGTCGGAGCTCTGCACCTTCTCGCAGCCTCCCCCGCCCGCCACGCAGAGCACCTGCGCGTGCGCGTAGTGGACGTACGTCAGGTACGACGCGATCCCGAGCCCGACCAGCGCCAGCGCCGCGATGGCGATGCGCAGCCGGCGCTCGCTCATTCGAGCAGCGGGTCGATCGCCGACCGGAACGCCGCCGGATCGGTGAGCGAGCCGACCTGGACCACCTTGCCGCGCCGGCCGGTCCTGCCGACCACGAACGACGGCGTGGAGTCGATCCCGAAGCTCCGCGCCGACCGCTGGGCGTCCACGAGCCCCTGCTGTGCCGCGGGCGCGTCCGCCGCCGCGAAGAGCTTGCCGCGGTCGAGCCCCGGAACCTCGTCCGCGACCTTCGTGAGGAAGTCGCGCGTCACATAGCCCGTGTTCTCCCGCTCCTGGTTCGCGTAGAAGCGGTCGACGAAGTTCCAGAGCCTGTTCTGCGCGGCCGCCGCCTGCGCGACGTGCCCCGCTGTCACCGAGTCGGGGCCGATGAAAGCCAGCGTGCGGAAGACCATCCTCACCTTGCCGGTGCGCACGTACTCGCGCACGAGCGTCGGGAACGCGCCGAGCGTGTACTCGCGGCAGAACGGGCACTGGAGGTCCGCGTACTCCTCGACCGTCACGGGGGCCTTCGGGTCGCCGAGCGCAATGCCGTGCTGCGGGATGCCCGCGAAGAGCGCCTGCGTCGCGCGCACCCCGGCGTGGCCCCGGCCCTTGCCGGAGTCGGAGCCGCTCGACGACACGACGATCGCGATCGCGACGGCGACGGCCGCGACGGCGAGCACGCCGCCGAGCAGCGCGAGCCGTCGCCTGCGCTCCGAGCGCGCGGCCGCTTCGGCCTCGCGCCTGAGGCGCTCCTCCCGCGCCTGCTCGCGGCGCTGCTTGCGTGTGGCGGTCCCCTGCTCCATCGCGGGCTCGCGGGGAAGCATAGATGCCCGCAAGATCGTTTCTATGAGCGTTTCCTAAGGAGTTTCGCGCGCATCAACTTGCCCGCCGCGTTCCGGGGCAGCTCGTCGACGAGCTCGACGCGCCGAGGAGCCTTGTAGCGGGCGAGCCGCGCGCGGCAGTGCTCGACGAGCTCGGCCGCGGAGACGCCGTCCGCGACGACGTAGGCCGCCACCACCTCGCCCCACTCGGGGTCCGGCTCGCCCACCACCCCGGCGTCGCGCACAGCCGGGTGCGCGAGCAGCGCCTCCTCCACCTCCGCGCACGCCACGTTCTCGCCGCCGGTCACGATCACGTCCTTGAGACGGCCCTCGACCCACAGGTAGCCGCGCTCGTCCAGGCGGCCGCGGTCGCCGGTGTGGAGCCAGCCGTCGGGCGCGAGCGCCCCGGGCGAGACCATCGGCCCGCGCGCGAGGATCTCGCCGTCGGGCGCGATGCGCAGCTCGACGCCCGGCAGCGGCCGCCCCGCCGAGCCCTTCAGCGCGAGCGCCTCGTCGGCGCGCAGGGTCGCGATCTGGGAGGAGGTCTCGGTCATGCCGTAGGTCTGCAGCACCGGCAGCCCGCGCTCGGCCGCCCATTCGAGGAGGTCGCGCGGCACCGGGCCGCCGCCGAGCAGCGCGGCGCGCAGGCGCGGCGCGCGCTCGAGCCCGGCCTCCGCGAGCCGGCGCAGCATCGTGGGCACGAGCGAGGCGAGCGTCGCGCGCCCCTGCTCGAGGTCGGCCTTCGCCTCGTCGACGTCGAAGCGCTCGCGCACCAGCGCCGCCGTGCCGTAAAGCGCCGAGCGGATCAGGATCGCGAGGCCCCCGACGTGGAAGAGCGGCAGCACGCACAGCCAGCGGTCGTCCTCCTCGACGCCGATGTTCCAGGCGCTCGCGATCGCGCTCGAGAGCTGGTTGCGGTGCGTGAGCGACACGCCGCGCGGCCGCGAGGTCGTGCCCGAGGTGTAGATCAGCGCGTGCTCTGCGTCGGGGTCGAAGGCCTCGCGCAGCTCGACGTCCGCCTCCTCGCCGTCGAGCGGCTCCTCGACCACGAGCCGCGCCCCGCTGTCCTCGACCTGCCAGGCCCGCTCGGCGCCGCTCAGGCGCGTGTTGAGCGGCACGAGCGAGGCGCCGACGAGGGGCAGCGCGTGCAGCAGCGCGGCGAACTCCGCGCCGGGCGCCAGCGTGGTCGCGACGCGGTCCCCCGGCCCCACGCCGAGCGCCGCGAGCCGGCGCGCGGTGCGCCGCGCGGCCGCGTCGAGCTCCCCGTAGGTGACCTCCTCCCCGCCCGCCACGAGCGCCACGCGCTCGGGGCGCTTGCGCGCCCAGCGCCCGAGCGGCAGCTCGAACTCAATATCCTCGGCCGGCTTGGACACGGTGGAAAGGGATAGCGTGGCAGTACCCGACTGGCAGCCCGCGGGCGAGTACCAGGACATCAAATACGAGATCGCCGAGGGGATCGCGAAGATCACGATCAACCGGCCGGAGGTGCGCAACGCGTTCCGGCCGGAGACGGTGGTCGAGCTCTCGGACGCGTTCGAGCGGGCGCGCGAGGACACCGACGTCGGGGTGATCATCCTCACCGGCGCGGGCGACAAGGCGTTCTGCTCGGGCGGCGACCAGCGCGTGCGCGGCGACACCGGCTACATGACCGGCGGCAGCGGCGTCGGCCGCTTCCACGTCACCGACCTGCACGTGCAGATACGCCGGCTGCCGAAGCCGGTGGTCGCGATGGTGGCGGGCTACGCCATCGGCGGCGGCCACGTGCTGCACGTGGTCTGCGACCTCACGATCGCCGCCGAGAACGCGCGCTTCGGCCAGACCGGCCCGCGCGTGGGGAGCTTCGACGGCGGCTTCGGCGCGAGCCTGCTCGCCCAGCAGATCGGCCAGAAGAAGGCCAAGGAGATCTGGTTCCTGTGCCGCCAGTACGACGCGCGCGAGGCGCTCGAGATGGGGCTCGTCAACGCGGTCGTGCCGCTCGAGCGGCTCGAGGAGGAGACGGTCCGCTGGTGCCGCGAGATGCTCGCCCTCTCCCCCTTCGCGCTGCGCCTGCTCAAGGCGAGCTTCAACGCGGCCGAGGACGGGCTCGCCGGGATCCAGCAGCTCGCGCACGACGCGAACCTGCTGTTCTACGCGAGCGAGGAGGCGCGCGAGGGGCGCGAGGCCTACAAGGAGAAGCGCAAGCCCGACTTCTCGAGGTTCCCGAGACGACCGTGACATCCGCACGCGCAGCCGCCGCCGCGCCCGTGGGCGCCCTGCGCCTCTGGCTCGTGGCCGCACGCCCGCGCACCCTGCCGGCGGCGATCGCGCCCGTGCTCGTGGGCAGCTCGCTAGCGCTGAGCGAGGGGACGTTCCGCCCGCTCGCGTTCGCGTGCGCGCTCGTCGGCTCGGTCTTCATCCAGATCGGGACCAACCTCTCGAACGACTACTCGGACGCCCGCCGCGGCGCGGACACCGAGGACCGCCTCGGCCCGGTGCGCGTGACGGCCGGCGGGCTGATGCCGCCGCGGCAGGTGCTGATCGGGACCTACGTGGCGTTCGGCATCGCGGTGGCGGCGGGCGCGTACCTGATCGCGATCGCGGGCTGGCAGCTGCTCGCGGTGGGGCTCGCGTCGATCCTCGCGGGGGTGCTCTACACGGGCGGGCCGCGGCCCTACGGCTACGAGGGGCTCGGCGAGGTGTTCGTGTTCCTGTTCTTCGGGGTGGTCGCGGTGGTGGGCTCCTACTACGTGCAGACCGAGGAGCTCGCCTGGGAGGCGTTCTCGCTCTCGGTCCCGGTCGGCCTCGTGGCGACGGCGATCCTCGTCGTCAACAACTTGCGCGACATCGAGACGGACCGCCGCGCCGGCAAGCGCACGCTCGCCGTGCGCCTCGGGCGCGCCCGCACGCGCAGGATCTACGCCGCCATGCTGGCGCTCGCCTACGCCTCGCCGCCGCTGATCTGGCTCGGGGGCGGCCTCGACGGCTGGGCGCTCCTGCCGTGGCTGACGCTGCCCCTCGCCGTCCGGCTCGTGCGGGTGGTGGGGACCCGCACGGACGGGCCGTCGCTCAACCGCGCGCTCGCCGACACGGGCAAGCTGCTCGCGCTCTTCTCGCTGCTGCTCTCGGGAGGCATCCTGTTGTCGTGATCCGCAGGCTCCGGCGCTTGTCGATACCGCTCAAGGAGCCGTTCCCGACGGCCACCGGAGTGGTCGCGGCGCGGGAGCTCGCGCTGCTCGAGCTCGAGGACGACGACGGGCTCGTCGGCTACGGCGAGGCGGCGCCGCTCGAGCACTACGACGGCGTCTCGCTGGAGGAGGTGATCGCCGCGCTCGCCGCGCCCGGCGACGGCGGGCCGCCGCAGGCGCGGGCGGCCGAGGAGATGGCGCTGCTCGACCTGGAGGGGCGGCGCGAGGGGCGCCCGCTCGGCGAGCCGGGCGCCGACGCGATCGCCGTCAACCGCACCCTCCCGGCCGGTCCTCCGGCCGAGGCCGCCGCGCGCGCCGCCGACGGCGTGCGGGCGGGGTTCGCGTGCTTCAAGCTGAAGGTTGGGCTGCCGGACGACCGCGAGCGCGTGGCCGCGGTGCGCGAGGCGCTCGGGCCGTGGCCTGCCCTGCGGATCGACGCGAACGGCTCCTGGTCGGTCGAGCAGGCGATGGAGTCGATCTCGGCGCTCGCCCAGTTCGACCTGCAGCTCGTCGAGCAGCCGTGCGCGACGCTCGAGGAGCTGGCCGAGGTACGCCGGGCCGTGCAGGTGCCGATCGCCGCCGACGAGTCGATCCGCACCGCGGACGACGTGCGCGCCGCGGCCGCCGCCGGCGCCTGCGACGTCGTGAACGTCAAGCTCGCGTCGAGCGGCGGCTTCTCGGCGGCGCGCGAGGCGCTCCGCGCGGCGCGGCGGGAGGGGCTCGGCGCCTACCTGTCCTCCACGCTCGACGGCCCGTGGGGGATCGCGGCGGCCCTCCAGCTCGCCTCGGCGGAGGATGTCAGCCTCGCCTGCGGGCTGGCCACGCTCGAGCTCTTCGACTCCCCGCTCGCCGGCGCGCTCGCCGCCCCTCACGACGGCCTGCTCGCGGTCCCGCAGGGGCCCGGGCTCGGCGTGACGCTCGCGCCGGACTCGCTCGCCGAGGCGGTCGTCGAGGAGCTCGGCGAGCGGCGCGCGCCCTAGCGCCGGGCGCCCGCCCGGCGTCCGAGCACGCCGTCGAGGAACGCCGAGAGGATCGTTGCGAAGCGGTCGGGCTGCTCGAGGTGCGCCGCGTGGCCCGCGCCCGGCACGAGCGCCGCCCGCCCATGCGGGGCGGCGGCGGCGATCCGCGCCGCCGCCCGGGCGTAGCGCTCGTCGCGCTCGCCCGCCACCGCGAGCAGCGGCTCGTGGATCTCGGCGAGCCTGTCCCAGACCGGCTCGAGCGCGCCCTGGCCCGCGGTGCGCAGCGTGGTCGCGAGGTCGGCGGGGCGCTGCGAGAGCCTGCCGGGCCGCTGCGCTGCCACGAGCTCGGGCGACTGCGTCGCGAAGACGGGCGAGCGCTCCCAGCGCTCCACGAACTCCTCGATCGTGTGCTCCTCGATCCAGGCCGCGAGCTCCTCGTCGGCGGCGCGGCGCTCGGCTCGCGCGCGCGGGTCCTCGTGGCCCGCGCTCACGCCGAGGAGCACGAGCGCGTGCGGGCGGATCGCGCCGCGCAGGCGCGCGTGCAGGGCGATGCGGCCCCCGAGCGAGTAGCCCACCACCGCGTCGGCGCGGCGCGCGGCCTCGGCGAGCTCGGCGACGCGCCCATCCATGTCGGCGGCGGCGAACTCGACCGGGACGCTCCGGTAGCGTTCGGGCAGCCTTTCGATGATCGCCTGCCAAGCCTCTCCACGCTGCGCGAACCCCGGCACGAGCACGATCTCGGAGGTCTGCGCAGAGCTCACGCGGACATGATGCCGATCAACCGCACCTACGCGCCGATCCAGGCGTTCGTCGACGAGCTCGCGCGCTGCGGGATGCGCAACGCAGTCACCTGCCCCGGCTCGCGCAACGCCCCGATCGCCCTCTCGCTCGCGGCCGACGAGCGCATCGACGCGATCTCCGTGCTCGACGAGCGCTCGGCGGGGTTCGTCGCGCTCGGCATCGCGAAGGCGACGCGCCGCCCGGTCGCGATCACCTGCACCTCGGGGACGGCCGCCGCGAACCTGCTACCGGCGGTGGTGGAGGCGCGCGAGTCGAGCGTGCCGCTGATCGTGCTGACCGCCGACCGCCCGCCGGAGCTCCGCGACGTCGGCGCCGGCCAGGCGATCGACCAGATCAAGCTCTTCGGCTCGTTCGTGAAGTGGTTCGCCGAGGTGGGCACGCACCCGCCCGGGCGGGCGACGGCCGTCCACTTCCGCGGCCTGGCCTGCCGCGCCTGGTTCACCTCGGAGGACGGGCGGCCCGGGCCCGTGCACCTCAACTTCCCGCTGCGCGAGCCGCTCGCGCCCGCGCCCGAGCAGCTCGACCCGGAGCCCTGGCAGGGGCGGCCCGACGGCCGCCCGTGGGTGACCGTGACCGACACCCCTGGCGACCCCTCGCCCACCGTGATCGAGCTGCTCGAGCGCGAGGTGCTCGAGGCCGAGCGCGGGGCGATCGTGTGCGGCCCCACGCTCGAGCCCGTGGCGGTGCCCGCTGCGCGCCTCGCGGCCGCTACCGGCTGGCCGCTGCTCGCCGAGCCCACCTCGTGCGCGCGCTGCGGGGCGCACGACCGCTCGCACGTCGTCGCCCACTACGACGTGCTGCTGCGCAGCGAGCGGTTCGCCGCGGCGCACCGGCCCGACCTCGTGATCCGCGTGGGCGACACGCCCACCTCGAAGCCCCTGCGCGCCTGGCTTGCGGGCTCCCGGCAGGTGGTGATCGACAAGGGCTCGACCTGGCACGAGCCCACGCGCGTGGCCGAGCGGATCGTCGCCACCGCCGCCGACTCGACGCTCGAGCTCCTGGCGGCGGCGCTCGAGGAGCGCGAGCGCCCGGCGCGCTCGTCGTGGCTTGCGTCCTGGCGCGCGGCGGACGCCGTCGTGCCGCCCGAGCTCGCCGCCGCGCCCGACCCCTTCGAGCCCAAGGCGTACGCCGCGCTCGCCGACGTACTGCCCGACGGCGCGATCGTCTGGCTCGGGTCGTCGATGCCGGTGCGCGACGTCGAGGCCTTCTTCCCGCAGAGCGGGCGCTCGCTGCGCTTCCTCTCGAACCGCGGAGCCAACGGGATCGACGGCACGGTCTCCTCCGCCGTGGGCGCCGCGCTGTGCGGCCCCGACCCCTGCGTGCTGCTGACGGGCGAGCTCGGCCTGCTGCACGACCTCGGCGGGCTGCTCGTCGCGCGCCGCCACAACGCCGACCTGCGGGTCGTGTGCGTGAACAACGGCGGCGGCGGGATCTTCGATTTCCTGCCCGTCTCCCAGCACGCCGACCCGGCGCTCTACGAGGAGCACATCGTCACCCCGGCGGGCGTCGACCTGGCCGCGGTCGCTAGCCTCGCCGGGCTCGCGCACGTGCTCGCCGAGACGCCCGACGACGTGCGGCGGGCGATCTCCGGCCCCGCGCTCATCGAGGTGCGCACCGACCGCGAGGACAGCGTGCGGCTGCATCGCGAGCTCTACGCGCGGGTCGACGCCGCGCTCTCGGACGCGCTGACGCTCGCCTAGGCGCCGCCGGGGAGCGGTCCGCGCGGCGGGCCACTAGCTCAGCAGCGGCAGCAGCGCGCCCAGCTTGTGCTCGGTCTCCGCCAGCTCGTCGGCGGGCACCGAGTCGCGCACGATGCCGTTGCCCGCATAGAGGTGCGCGACCTCGCCGCGCAGGAGCCCGCAGCGGATCGCGACGCAGAACTCGCCGTCCTCGGCCAGGTCGGTCCAGCCGACCGTGCCCGCGTACCAGCCGCGGTCGAGGCCCTCGAGCGCGGGGATCAGCTCGCGCGCTCGCTCCCACGGCTCGCCGCCCACCGCGGGGGTGGGGTGCAGGCGGCCGGCCAGCTCGAGCACCGGCACCGGCTCGGAGAGCTGCGCGCGGATCGGGGTGGCGAGGTGCTGGACGTTCAGCACCTTCACGAGCACCGGCTCGCCGGCGCTTGCCACCCACACCGACACGGGCCTCAGCGCCCGCTCGATCCGGCGCGCGACGATCGCCTGCTCCTCGCGCTCCTTGGAGCCCGACAGCAGGCGCTCCCCGAGGTGGCGGTCCACCGCCGGGTCCGCGCTGCGGCGCGTGGTGCCGGCGAGCGCGACGGTCTGCGCCCGGGCGCCGTCGCGGCGCACGAGCAGCTCCGGGGAGGCGCCGATGAACGCTGCCTCGGGCGTGCCCGCGACGTAGCAGTAGCAGGCCGGGAAGGCGCCGCGCAGGGCGCCGTAGATCGGCGCCGGGTCGATCGGCGCGGGCGCGTGCACGCGCACCTCCCGCGCGAGCACGACCTTCTCGATCTCCCCCGCGCCGATCAGCTCCACGGCGCGCGCCACCGCCGACTCGAAGTGCGCCGGCGGCGCAGCCGTGGCGACGCGCGGCTGCTCGACCGGGTCGGGGTCGTACAGCGGCATCTCCGCCGGCTCGAGCGAGGCGGCGCGCGCCGCGAGCCGCCCAACCACCGCGAGCGCGTCGTCGTCGCCCTCGACGAGGGCGGTGAGCGTGAGGCGGGCCTGCCCGTCCCGGCGCGCGACCGACAGCTCGGGCAGCACGAGCTGCGCCGGGGCGAACGACGCCCAGTCGGGCGTCTCGCCGCCCTCGTCGGCGAAGGCGAAGCCGCCGACGAACACGGGCCCGCTCCCGGGCGGCGCGTCGCCGTCGACGGGCGGGTCCCCCGCCTCCGCGCCCTCGGCGAGGGCGCGGCAGCGTGCCGCCATCGCGGCGAAGCGCCCCGGGCCGCGCTCCTCGAGCACGGCCGCAGCCCCGAGCGCGGCGAGCGCGAAGCCGCCCCGGTCCGGCTGCTCGAGGCAGAACCAGCGGTCGTCTGGGCGCCGCGCCGCCAGCGCCGCCGCGGACGCGTCGAGCGAGGCCTCGATCGGCAGCGTGAGCGACGCGATCACCGCGCGCCGCTCGCGGCGGGCGCGCCGCAGCGCGGCCTCCACGCGTCGCTCGAGCTCGGCCCGCGCGTCCGCGCCGAGCGCGAACGGGCCGGGGGCAGCCTGTTCGACCACCGGCTTCATCATTCCTGGACCCTATCCAGGCTCCGAAGACCAAGCAGAGCAAGGACGCAGGGGTGAAGCCGTGCCGAGCACGGCGAATCCCCGAGGACGCCGCCATGCCCGGGTTTGGAGGAGCTAGGTCGCGCTGCGGCCGCGCGCCACCGCGATCTCGCCGGTGCGCACCATCTCGATCAGCCCGAACGGACGGATCATCTGCTCGAACGCCTCGATCTTGTCGTCGGTGCCGGTGATCTCGACCGTCACGGAGCGCTTCGAGACGTCGATCACCTTGCCCCGGAAGATCTCGGTGAACTGGAGGATCTCCGCCCGCGACTCGCCGTCCGCCGAGACCTTGAACAGCGCAAGCTCGCGCGCCACCGTCTCCTCCGGCTCGAGGTCGCGGATCTTGATCACGTTGACGAGCTTGTGGAGCTGCTTCGTCACCTGGTCGATCGGGTGCAGCGCGCCGTCGACCGTGAGCGTGATGCGCGAGATGCTCGCGTCGTCGGTCGGGCCCACGGCGAGCGAGCCGATGTTGAAGCCGCGCCGCGCGAACAGCCCCGCGACGCGCGCGAGCACGCCCGGCTTGTTCTCCACGAGGATCGACAGGATGTGCTTGCGTCCGGTGTGGATCCCGCCGCTCGCCTCGAGGTCGGCGAGGTTGAGGATCTCCTTCGTGCCTGGCTCACCCATGGCGCCTGCAAGCCCTCGCATCTCGGCGTCCTCGCGCGCTCGCCTGGCTGTCGCCAGGCTTCGGCCCTGCATCCTTGACCTGCTCGGTCTTCGCCGCCAAGTGAATCACCCCACCATGTCCCGAGCCGCTTCGCCCACCGGGATCATCGGGTAGCAGTTCTCCTCGCGGGTGACGCGCACGTCCACCACGACCGGGCCGTCGGTCAGCAGGGCCGTCCGCATCGCCTCGACGAGCTCGGACTTGTCCGCGACCCGCATGCCGGTCGCGCCGTACGCCTCGGCGAGCTTGACCCAGTCGGGGCGCGTGCCCATGTCCACCGCGGAGTAGCGGCGGTCCCAGAACAGCTCCTGCCACTGGCGGACCATGCCGAGGTAGCCGTTGTTCATGATGAACACCTTGACCGGGATCTCCTCGGACACGCAGGTGGCGAGCTCCTGCGAGGTCATCTGCAGCGAGCCGTCGCCTGCGACGCAGACCACGGTCTCGTCCGGGCACGCCACCTTCGCCCCGAGCGCGGACGGGAGGCCGAAGCCCATCGTGCCCAGCCCGCCGGAGTTGATCCACCGCCGCGGCGCCTTGAAGTGGTAGTACTGCGCCGTCCACATCTGATGCTGGCCGACGTCGGAGGTGACGATCGCGTCGCCGCCGGTGGCCTCGTAGAGCGCCTCGATCATGTACTGCGGCTTGATCTCCGAGTCCTCGGAGTCCTCGTAGCGCAGCGGGTGCTTCTCCTGCCAGCCCCTGATCCGCTGCCACCAGGCGTCGAGCCGCGACGCGTCCGCCTCGAGCGCGCGGTACTCGCGGGTCAGCTTCGGCAGGATCTTCTTCGCGTCCCCGACGATCGGGATGTGCGCCGGCACGTTCTTCGAGATCTCCGCCGGGTCGATGTCGATGTGGATGAACTTCGCCCGCGGCGCGAACTCGGAGAGCTTGCCCGTGATGCGGTCGTCGAAGCGGGCCCCGATCGCGCAGATCAGGTCCGCCTCGTCCATCGCGTAGTTCGCCGTGCGGGTGCCGTGCATGCCCAGCATGCCGAGCCACTGCTCGTGCGGCGCCGGGAAGGCGCCGAGGCCCATGAGCGTGCAGGTGACCGGGAAGCGGTCGGAGGTCGCGAGCTCGACGAGCTCACGCGCGGCGTCCGCGTTGACCACGCCGCCGCCCGCGTAGATCACCGGACGGCGCGCGTTGGCGAGCGCCTTCGCGGCGAGCCGGATCTGCTTCGCGTTGCCCTCGGTGGTGGGGTTGTAGCCCGGCAGGCGCACGCTGTCGACGGGCTCGTAGGGGATGTCGGCCCGGGAGAGATCCTGCGGGATGTCGACCACCACCGGGCCGGGGCGGCCGGTGCGCGCGATGTGGAACGCCTCGTGGATCACGCGCGGGATCTCGCGCGGGTCCTGGACCATGAAGCTGTGCTTCACGATCGGCATCGTGATGCCCGAGATGTCGGCCTCCTGGAAGCCGTCTGTGCCGAGCAGCTCCGTGCGCA
The DNA here is from genome assembly GCA_019683805.1 of Thermoleophilaceae bacterium. Classification (GTDB taxonomy): domain Bacteria; phylum Actinomycetota; class Thermoleophilia; order Solirubrobacterales; family Thermoleophilaceae; genus JADGHQ01. The sequence goes on along the minus strand of JADGHQ010000003.1, from coordinate 3,630 downwards.
CCTGACCGGTCAGGAAGACGGTCGGCACCGAGTCCATCATCGCGTCGGCGATCGGCGTGACGAGGTTGGTGGCGCCGGGACCGGACGTGCCGAGCGCCACCCCCACGCGGCCCGAGGCCTTCGCGTAGCCCTCGGCCGCGTGGCCCGCCCCCTGCTCGTGCCGGCAGAGGATGTGGCGGATGCCGCCGTAATAGAGCGCGTCGTAGGTGGGGAGGTTCGCGCCGCCCGGGATGCCGAATACGACGTCGACGCCCTCGGCCTTGAGGCACTCGATGATCGCGTCGACCGCTCGCATGTGCGCGAACCTCCTTTCTCCGTCTCCGGGCGTCTCCAACTATGGAATTGGCCGCGGGGCGCCCCGCGGCCGGGAAAAGCGAGTCTACCAGCGGGTTTGCGCCGTGCCCGCAGGGTCGCTCTCAGGACGCCGGGAGCTCGGGCGGCTCGCCGAACGCCCACTCGAGGTCGCGACCGCAGCGCATGCACACCTGGTCGTGGACGGCGATCCCGCCGCCGCACTCCGGGCAGCGCGTCTTCGGCACCCCCTGCTCGCGCCTGTAGAGGAGCGCGGCGAGCGTGCCGAGCAGCGGCAGGGAGATGCCGATCAGGAACCAGAGCAGGAACGAGCTGCCCTTGATCCTCCCCACGATCGCGGCCGACAGCCCGCAGCAGATCGCCAGCGCGACGTATGCGCCGCCCGCCATGCGGCCGGCCTCCGTCAGAGGGTGCGCAGCGCCCAGACGATCGCGACCACGGCGAGCACCGCGAGCACGACCCAGAAGAGCGCGGCCACCACGCCGACGACGATCTTGAAGAGGATCCACGCCGCGATCAGCAGGACGACCAGGGCGAGCGCCTTGCGCAGCGTGTCCGAAGCAGCTTCTCGCATGACTCGATCGTACTCCCTATCCGCGGCTGCTCACAGCACGTACGGCGGGCGCACGGGCAGGTAGCAGTCGAGCCTGGGCAGCGGCTGCGACGACATGATCCAGCTCGGCCAGCGGATCTCGAACCCGAGCAGCCGCAGCCGGCGCAGGAGCCGCCAGCTCCCGGTGGTCGCGAACACCCTGAGGTACTCCGGCTCGAGCGTCGCGGCCACCCGGTCGAGCGCGGCGAGCACCACCGCCGCGAGGATCCCCGGACTCTCCGCCGCGCCCGGCCCGATCTCGCCCTCGCTCGAGACCCAGCAGAGCGACCGCGCGACGCCCGCCCGCTCGTCGAACGTCGCAAGGCATGCGCGCTCGCGCGCGAAGAACTCGTGCAGCGCCCTACGCTCGTAGCCCATCGCGGGGCGCTCGAGCCGCAGCCATTCGAGCACCGCCCGCTCGGGCTTGAGCGCCACGACGCTCGTCTCCCTGGAATTCACCTCGCGGGAGCGCCGCTCGACGAAGGCGGAGGTGGGGCAGCGAAGCTGCCAGTGGCCCGCGGCCGGCATCAAACCGAACCCCATGTAGAGGCCGAGGTCGTTCGGCTGCCCCGTCGCCACCACGAGCCGCCCGACCTCCCGCGACGGCTCGTGCGCGAGCGAGCGCGCGAGCAGCTCGCCGCCGATGCCCCGCCCCTGATGGTCGGGATCGACCATCAGCTCGCTGATCTGCTCGACCCCGGGGAAGGCGACGACGCGCGCGTAGCCGACCGGCGCGCCGTCGAGCTCCGCGATCCAGTAGCTGCCGCCGGGCTGGGCGGCGAGGAACTCGACCAGCGGCCGCTCGCGCCGCCAGTCGGCCTCGATCTCGACCTCGCTCGGCGGCTCGCTCGAGACGAGCCCCCGCAGCGCGGCGGCTCCGTGGATCGCGCGCTGGGCGAGCCCGTACGTCGCCCGCAGGTCGCGACTCGTTCCCTCGCGGAAGGAGACTCCGCCGAGCACTCAGGGGCCCCGCGGGCCGGCCTGCGCCCTGGCGGCCTCGGCCGGCGGCGCGCCGCTCTCGCCTGGCGTCTCGAGGAAGCCGCGCAGCGACGGCGGATGGCCGAGCTGGCCGAGCTCCGCGGAGTCGCGCTCGAACAGCAGCGCAACGGTCCAGTCGATGAGGAGCCTGAGCCGGCGCGAGGCGCCGGGCATCATCGCCAGGTGGTAGGTGCGCGCCGCCCACCAGGCGGGGAAGCCTCGCAGCTTGAGGCCGAACATCTGGGCCACCGCCTTGTGGCGCCCCATGTCGACGAAGACGCCGAGCGTCCTGTAGCGGAAGGGCCTGACCCTGCCCTTGCCGAGGGTGGCGGCCACGTTCTCCGCCACGCGCCGGCCCTGGCGGATCGCGTGCTGGGCGGTCGGCGGGCTCGGGCGCGTGCCGCGCGCCGCCGGATCGGGCACCGCCGCGGCGTCGCCGATCGCCCACACGTTCCGGTGGCCCCTCACGCGCATGGTCGCGTCCACGTCGATGCGGCCGCGCTCCGTGAGCGGCAGGCCAAGCTCGCGCACGATCGCCGGCGGCTTCACCCCCGCGGTCCAGCACACGGTCCGGCAGGGGATGCGCTCGCCCGTCGAGAGCTGAACGCTGTTCTCCTCGACCGCGCTCACGCGCGTGCCGGTGCGCACCTCGATCCCGCGGGCCTGCAGCTCGCGCGTGGCGAAGTCCGCGAGCCCGGGGTCGATCTCGGGCATGATCCGGTCCTCGGCCTCGACGATGATCCAGCGCGTGCCCTCGAGCCGGGCGCGCGGGTAGCGTTCGATCACGTCCGCCACGAAATCCTGCAGCTCGGCGATCCCCTCGACGCCCGCGTAGCCCGCGCCCACGAACACGAAGGTCAGGTACTCGCGCCGCTGCTCGGGGCTCTCGCTCGCCTCCGCGACCTCGAGGTTCACGAGCACCCGGTTGCGCAGCGCGATCGCCTCCGAGATCGTCTTGAAGCCGAGGCCGTGGTCGGCGAGGCCGGGGATCGGCAGCACGCGCGACACCGACCCGAGCGCGACGATCAGGTGGTCGTAGCGCAGCGTCTCGCTGCGGCCGTCGAGCGTGCGGTAGCGCAGCTCGCTCAGCGCCGGGTCGGCGCCGGTGACCCAGCCGAAGCGGATGTCGGTGCGGTGGAGCTCGGAGCGCAGCGGCACCACCACGTGGCGCGGCTCGAGCGTCCCTGACGCCGCTCCGGGGAGCAGCGGCGTGTAGAGGAGAAAGTTGGTGTCGCTGACGAGCGTGATCCGCGCGGACTCGGGCGGCAGGACATGCTCGAGGCGCCTGGCGGCGTAGAGACCGCCGAAGCCCCCGCCCGCGATGACCACATGCCAAGCCACGCTCCGAAGGCTACTGCCCCCCATCCGGGCGCAGGCGGATGCGCGCGACGGGCGCCTTGTCGCCCCCGCGTTCGTCGGCGCGGTCGCGCCGGCGGGGCGACGGCCGGGGCTGCCTGGCTGCCCGCCTCGCCACCGGGGCGACCGCGGGGGCGGGCGCATCCGGCGCCGCGGGCGGCGCGCCGCTCTCGGGCGCAGGCGGCGCGCTGGGCCCACCCTGTTCCTCGCCGACGCCCTCCGGCTCGGGCGGCGCGGGGTCGGCGATCTGCTGCTGCGGCGGCTCGGCGGTCGCGCCCGGATCGACCTCGGCTGGCGGGGGCACGAGCGGGACGCGCCGATAGCCGGCGGCGCGCTGCGGGCGGCGCGGGGCGACCGGCGCGGCGCCCGTCGGCGCGCGCTGCGCCGCAGGG
>JADGHQ010000067.1 GCA_019683805.1 Thermoleophilaceae bacterium | reverse complement strand
GCGCGCGGGTTTGCGGGGGGCGCCGAGCGCTCCGATCGGGGGGCGCCGGACGGGCGACGAGGCCGCGTGCGGCGGCTAATCTGGGCTCGCATGGCCTCCGCCCGCAGGAGCCTCGAGCCACCCGCCTCGGACCGCGGCCGCACGCCCACGCTGGCGTCCGAGTGGCGCGCGCTCACCCGCGCCGCGACCGTCGTCGCGGTCCTGACGAGCCCGGCCTTCTTCGCGCTGCTCTACACCCGCAGCGACTGGCCGCTGTGGGCGGCGCTGCTCGGCGCCGTCGTCGCCGCCGCCGCGTTCCGCGGCCTGGTGGAGGTGATCGCGCGGCGGCTGATCCCGTCCCCGAGCCTCTACGGCGCCGACGAGGAGGCGCGCCGCGAGGACGTCGTCGCGCGCCGGCGCGCCTGGTACTGGCGCACGAAGTTCCGCCGGCTCGGCGCCGCCGCGACGGTCTTCGTGCTGGTGGTGGGCACGGTCGCGATCGTCGGCGGCCACAGCTTCGGCGAGGCGATCGGGAAGACGGCGGACGGCTTCGTGGCGATCCTGCCGGCGCTGCTCGGGCTGGGCGTGCAGCTGCCGCTCTTCTTCTTCTTCAACCTGGTCATCCTCTTCGGCCCGCTGCTGTTCTTCGGGCTCAGGCAGATCAAGGCCTACGAGCCGGGCGACGCGGACTGGGGGGTCCGCCTCGAGGACGTGCGCGGGCAGGCCGAGGCCAAGGAGGAGGTCCGGCGGGTGATCGCCCTCTGGCAGTCGGGCGAGGCCTTCGAGAAGGCGGGCGGCAAGCGCGAGCGGGGCCTGCTCTTCCTGGGCGCCCCGGGAACCGGCAAGACGATGCTCTCGAAGGCGATCGCGACCGGCTTCAACTGCCCCTTCGTGACGATCCCGGGCTCCGGCTTCGCGCAGACCTTCATCGGGCTCGACGTGATCATCGTCCTGTTCCTGGTGCGCAGGGCGAAGCGGCTGGCGCGCAAGTGGGGCGGCCAGTGCATCGTCTTCATCGACGAGATCGACGCGGTCGGGATGCGGCGCGCGGCGCTCGGAGGCGGTGCCTTCGCGACCACGTCCCACAGCCTGGCGGCGCCCGATCTGCTCTTCTTCGGGCCCCAGGGCGCGCTCACGCCGACCGGGGACCTCGTGCTCGAGACGCCCGCCTGGCGCGAGCGCCTGTTCGCCCGGCGCGCGGGCGAGCGTCCCGACCCCCTGCCGCCTCTCTACCGCAAGCTCGACGCGACCGTGCGCCAGGTCTTCCCCGGCGGCCTGTTCGGCGGCATGGGCTCGCTCGCGCTCAACCAGCTGCTCGTCCAGATGGACGGCATCGACGACCCGCCGGCCACCAGGCGCTTCCTCGTCAAGCGCATCAACACGTTCCTCGACGCGCTCTACGTGGTGCCCCAGCGGATCGGGTCGGTTCCGCTGCGCCTCAGGCCGCCGCGGCCGAGGGAGGAGCAGGTCTACTTCATCGGCGCGACCAACGCCCCGATCGACGCGCTCGACCCGGCGCTGACCCGCCCGGGCCGCATGGGCCGCCACATCTGGTTCAGGACGCCGACCAAGAACGACCGCAAGGACATCTTCGACCTCTACCTCGCGAAGGTCGCGCACGAGCCCGACCTCGACACGGACCGCCGACGCGAGGAGCTCGCCCGGATCACGAACGGGTACTCCCCCGCGATGATCGAGCAGGTCTGCTCGATGGCGCTCACGCACGCGCACGCGGACGGGCGCGCGAGCTTCGGCTGGCACGACATCGTGGAGGCGATGACGACCGTCGAGACGGGCACCGCGATCAACGTCGAGTACGTCCCCGAGGAGACGCGCGCCGTCGCGATCCACGAGGCCGGACACGCGGTCTGCGGGCACCTCTACATGAAGGACACGCTCTCCACGCGGCTCTCGATCCGCATGCGCTCGTCCGGGTCGCTCGGCCACCACCAAGCGATGCAGGTCGAGGAGCGCTTCTCGTCCTGGAGGCACGAGGAGGTCGCCACCCTGATCTGGACGCTCGGCGCGATGGCCGCCGAGCGCGTGTTCTACGGCGAGAACTCGCAGGGCGTCGGCGGCGACGTCTTCAGCGCGACCGCGCTCGCCTGCGCGATGGTGGGGAGCTGGGGCATGGGCCCCGCGCGGCCCGACCTGCGCGGGCGCGTCCCGCTGAAGGCCCTCCCCGAGCGCGAGGCGGAGGTGATGGACCGCTTCAAGGAGATCGGCACCCAGATCATGCGCCGCGCCGGGTCCGGCAGCGCCCTCCAGCACGACCCGCTGGCGGCGGTCCTGGGCGACCCCGACAAGCGCACGGCCGTCGCCCAGCTCCTGGGGCAGGCGTACCTCGCGGCGCACCACACGGTGCTGCTGAACCGCGAGGGCGTGGAGCGCGTCGCGGAGACGCTCGTCGAGCAGCGCGAGCTGTACGGCGACGAGGTGGTCGACCTGCTCGAGCAGCAGCAGCTCAGGCAACCCGACATCGACCTCCTCTCGGAGGAGTCGTGGCCGAGGATCTGAACAGACGGGAGGAGGGGCAGGACGAGCGCGCCGAGCTCGTGCCGGGCGCCTCCGGCGAGCCCGAGAGGTCGCAGTCGACCGAGCTCGAGCGCCGCGCCCCCGCCGCGCTCGAGCTCCCCGGCGTCTCCGCCGAGCCCTACCTCGGCCGCTTCCGCTTCGCGCTCGGCGCGCTCGGCGGCTTCGCCGTGGCCGCCCTGATCGCGGCCGTCGTGCTGCTCGTCGGCGGCCGGCCGAGCAAGCCCCCGCCTTGGTCCGCCTGGAAGCCCTCGGGCAGCCCCGAGGAGCGGATCCAGCAGATCGCGAACCACATCGGCCCGACCTACCGCCTGCCGGACGGCAACCAGCTCGTCGCGGTCAACGCCGCGCCGCTCGCCGCGCAGGGCCTGCCGCTGATCACGGTCCGCGACCGCAGGACGATCCGCCAGGTCGACGCGCGCAACGGCGTCCTCTACCAGCTCTGCGGACTGGGGCAGAAGTGCTCGATCGACCGGGGCAAGCCGTCGAACGAGCGCGGCCTGCTGCTCCGCCGCGAGGCCCTCGAGCTCGCGCTCTACACCTTCCGCTACGTCGAGCAGGTCGACATGGTGATCGTCACGCTGCCGCCGCCCCCGGGAGAGGACCCGCGCCTCGCGATGTACTTCCGGCGCGGCGACCTCGAGCCGAGCCTGGAGCGGCCGCTCGCCGCCACGCTGCCGTCCCCGCCGCCGTCGCTCGAGGCGCTGAGGCAGCCCGCGATCGCCGCCGACCTGCTGCGCAGGACCTCGCCCGAGGTCTACGCGCTCAGGGTCGATCCGAGCGGCACGCGGGTCGTGCTAGACCAGTCGCCGCCCGCGCCGGTCAAGGCGAAGCCCAAGGCGCAGACGCGGAGCACGCGCACGCGCTGACACCGCGCCCGCGTCGAGGTTTGGCGAGGCCCGCGCCGCCGCAGCGCGCCGCCTTCTACGCGCCGGGCGGGGGCGGCGGGTCGCCGCGCCGCCCGACCCTCGACCCCGGGCTCTCCCGCGACTGCTCCACCGCCGTGTAGCCGGCCGAGTCGCCGCCCCGGCCGAGCTCCGCGATCGCTCCGCTCCAGCCGCGCAGCGGATGGGCCTCGGTCCGCTTCAGCTCCTCGCAGACGCGCTTCACGAGCCAGAAGATCGCGAACGGCGCGATCCAGCCGAACACTCGCCAGAACCACACCTGCCCCGTGTAGGCGATGCCGAGCTGGACGAATACGCGGTCAGTCGAGCCAGCGACGAACGCCACGAACACCCAGGTGGCGAAGGCCGCGCCGACGGCGGTGCGCACCGGGTTGTCGCGCGGGCGCTCGAGCAGGTCGTGTCGGCGGCGGTCGCCGGTGAGCCTGCGCTCGAGCGCCGGCCACGAGTAGAGGAACGCGAACACCGCGAGCGGGAACAGCGCGCCGCCCCAGAAGGTCGCCGGGATGAGCGTCACGTCGCCGAAGTGGAGCTCCCACGGCGGCATCAGCCGCAGCGCGCCGATCAGCCAGCCGAGGTACCAGTCCGGCTGCGCCCCGTTCGTCGACTGGAAGGTCGCGTACGGCCCCCACTCCCAGATGGGGTTGATCTGGATCAGCCCGCCGAGCAGGACCAGCACCGAGGCGACCGCGAGCAGCAACCCGATCGAGCGCAGCGCGTAGCCCGGCCACAGCGGCGTGCCGACCGTGTTCCGCTCGGTCCGCCCGGGGCCCGGGAACTGCGAGTGGTGCTGGCGCACGATCGTGGCCAGGTGGACCGCGATCAGCAGGCCGAGCGCGACCGGGATGATCAGCACGTGGACGACCAGCAGACGCGTGAGGAAGCTGGAGGCGCCCGGGTACTCGCCGCCCCAGAGCAGGAAGGCGAGCGGGCCGCCCACCACCGGGAGCGACATCGCCACCGAGTAGCCGATCGCGAGGCCCATGCCCGACAAGAGATCGTCGACCATCGAGTAGCCGAGGTAGCCCTCGAGCACCGCGAGCGCCAGCATCGTGACGCCGACGTAGTAGTTCACGTCGCGCGGCTTGCGGAACGCGCCGGTGAAGAAGACGCGCACCAGGTGCAGCACGATCGCGACGACGAAGACGTCCGCCGCCCAGTGGTGGGTCTGGCGGATCAGCAGCCCCGCCGGCACGGCGAACGAGATGTCCACCACCGACTCGTAGGCCTTCGACATCGAGAGCCCCTGGAGCGGCTCGTACTGCCCGTGGTAGGTGACGTGGGCGGTGCTCGGCTCGTACCAGAAGGTGAGGAACACGCCGGTGCCCACGAGCACGACGAAGGCGTAGAGCGCGATCTCGCCGAGCAAGAACGACCAGTGGTCTGGGAAGACGTACCGCAGCGCCTTCTTGATCGCCGGCGAGGTGCCGACCCGCTCGTCGAGGTAGCGGACGGCGCGCGCGATCACTGGCTCTCCCCGGGCGGGTTGCGCTCGATCCGCAGCCACGAGGGGCCGATGCCCTCGGGGAAGTCGCGCCGCGCGGCGAGGTAGCCGTCGCGGTCGACCATCAGCGGGAGCTGCGGGAGCGCGCGGCCGGCGGGGCCGAACAGGAGCTTGCCGCCGGTCGCGGGGTCGAACGTCGAGTAGTGACAGGGGCAGGTGAGCGCGGGCCGCTCGCTCGTCGGCTGGTACAGCGGGTAGCGGTAGAGCGAGATCGCGCAGCCCGCGTGCGGGCAGATCTTCGAGAAGGCGAGGATGCCCTGCGGTGCCCAGGTGCGGCGGTCGGCCGGCAGGTGGATCTGCTCCTCCGGGAGCCGCACCACGACGAGCGAGGAGCCGAGGTCGTTCGGGTTCGCGCCCTCGGCGAGCGCGGTGTAGAAGGTGCCGATCTCGATGTCGTCCGGCCTGTAGCGCCTGCCCTGACGGTCCACGAGCCGGCGGCCGGTCGACCACGGCGTCTCCCGCACGCGGTCGCCGATGCTCGGGCCGAGCGACGCCGCCGGCACCACGAGCGCCGCGCCCGCCGAGAGGCCCGCCGCCACCGCGGCCGAGGTGAGCAGCTTGCGGCGCGAGATCCCCTCGCCGCCCTCGCGGACGATCGCGTCGACCTCCTCCACCTCCTGCGGGCGCAGCAGCCGGTCGCGCTCCTCCACCGCGGTCTCCTGCGGGACGATCCGCTTCCCTGCGACGATCGCCGCCACGGCCAGGCAGGCGAAGGTCAGCCCGAGCGCGAGGCCGAGGAGCTGGGTGTCGTCGTGGACGACGTAGAGGACGACGAAGGCGGCGGCGCAAAGGCTCGCGAGCACGAGCAGCGCCGAGACGAGCGCCTCCGCCCGCCGGCCCTCGGCGACGACGCGCCTGCTTTCGTCCTCCGTCAAGACGTGGTCCTCTCCCCGATCAGGCGAGCGACGAGCAGCAGCGCCGAGCCGGCGAGCAGCCAGGCCACCATTCCCTCCGGGATCGGGCCGATGTGGCCGAGCCCCCAGCCGCCCGCGTCCTGCGGGTCGCGCGTGTAGAGCACGTAGCGCGCGATCGAGTCGAGCTGCGACTGGCTGATCTGGCTCTCGGGGAAGGCCGGCATCAGGTACGGGCCCATGCGCACGGCCTCGGCGATGTCGGTCGGTTCGGAGGACTGGAGGTCGGGCACGCGCGCCCCGATCGTGAGGCCCCCCTGGCCGACCACCTGGTGGCACCCGGCGCAGTGCTCGGTGAAGAGGTCGAAGCCCTCGCCGAGCTCGCCCCTCGCGGGGTCCGCGCGCGGGATGCGGGCGCCCGGCGGCCCGAGCGAGGCGACGTAGGAGACGAGCGCGGAGATCTCGCGCGCCCCGTAGGCGGGGCGTCCGCGCTCGGGCTCGTCGCGCTGGTAGTCGAGCGGCATGCGCCCGGTGCGCAGGTAGAAGTCGGCGTTGCCCGGAGGCACGTCGAACAGCGAGGGCCCGACGCCCGGGATGCCGCGCGCGTCGAAGCCGTGGCAGGACGAGCAGCCGTCCACGAACAGCGCGCGCCCCTCAGGCACGAGCCCCGGGTCGATGCGCGTGCCCGCGGCCGGCGCCGGCCCCGGCCGCGGGGCCTGCGCGGGGGCGCGCGAGGCATCCAGCGCCACCACGGCGAGCGAGCCGGCGGCGCACGCCAACGCGAGCGCGATCCGCACGGGGCGCGGCAGCCACGGCACGCGCCGAAGCCACAGCCGCGCGAGCCGCCTCACCGGGCGCTGCCTCCCGCCACCCGCCGGCCGGGCGCCGGGGCGTGCGCCTCGCGGGCCCGCGCCCGGCGCTCCTCGCGCCGCAGGATCAGCCACGCCGACACGAGCAGCAGCAGGGCCATCGCGAGCTTGCCGCCCACCCACATCAGCGCCCCCGCGTCCTTCTGGTCAGACAGCGCGGAGCGCCCGAGCGCGCGGGCGGGCGCGACGTACTCCGCATACAGCGGGTGGTCGCTGAAGCTCATCACCGCGCCGACGAACGCCATCGCCGGCATCGCGGCCAGCAGGTAGACGCTGCGCCCCACCAAGCCGAGCGGGCGCGACACGAGCGGGTCCGCGTCGAGCAGCGGCACCCAAAAGAGCAGCGCCGTGCCGAGGTATAGGGCGTGCTCGAGCGAGTGGACGGCGTCATGGCGGAGCGCGAGCGAGTAGAAGCCAGTGAGGTGCGTCGCGAGCGTCGTGCCGGTGAAAAGCAGCCACGCCACCGGCGGGCTCGCGAGCGCGCGCAGCGGGCGGCTGCGCAGCAGCGCGAGCAGGCCGCGCCGGCTCGCGGAGCGCCCCGGCAGCGCGCGCAGCGCGAGCGCGACCGGCGAGGCCGCCACGATCAGCGGCGCCGCGAGCATGGTGAGCAGCAGGTGCTGGACCATGTGCAGCGTCAGCAGCGTGTCGGCGTACGTGTCGAGCCCCGAGCAGAGCGCCAGCAGCGCCGCCGCCACGCCCGCGAGGAACGACGCGCTGCGCCAGGCGGGCCAGCGCGCGGCGCGGCGCACGCCGGCGACGTAGAGGCAGGCCGCCAGCGCGCCCGCGAGCGTCGGCCCGGGCTCGAGCTGCCAGTCGGTCAGCATGCGCGAGAGGGTCGGCTCGGCGAGGGCGAGGCTCACGGCGGGACGTCCTCCGCGTCGATCCCCGCGCGGGCGCGCCCCTCCTCCACGTGGCGGCGGCTATCGCGCCGCTGGCTGCCCAGCTCGGCCGCGAGCCGAGCGAAGCCGAGCAGCAGCAGCCCGCCGCCGATCCAGACGAGGAACAGCCCGAAGCGCGCGCCGTAGACCATCGTGACGATCGCGATCCCCGTGATCCCGGCGCCGAAGCTGAGGTCCGGCAGCGCTCGGCGCGTGAGGTCCGGCCGCTCGCGGAGCGCCTCGCCGTCAGGCTGCTTCCAGTGCGCGGCCGCGAAGCCGAGCGCCACGAGCCACGTCACGATCACCGCGAAGTAGAACGCGCCCACATTCACCGCGTCCTCCCCCCAGATCCAGAGCATCGTGGCGTTGCCGGCGATGAAGGCGCCGTAGATCAGGAGCGGGATCGCCGCGCGCCTCACGCCAGGGCCTCCTCCGGCCTGCGGGCGCGCGGCCACTCGCCGCTCTGCTTGAGGTCGAGCAGCGGCGCGTACGAGCGCACCGGCGGAAGCAGCTCGAAGTTGTGGCGGGGCGGCGGCGAGCTCGTGGCCCACTCGAGCGTGTGGCCGTCCCAGGGGTCGGGGCCGGCAGCCACGTGGCTGCGCAGGGAGCTCAGCACGTTCACGACGAACACGAGCACGCCCGACGCGATGACGAACGCGCCGACCGTCTCGAGCACGTTGAGCGTGCCCCAGCCGGTCGAGGCCGGATAGGTGGCGACGCGCCGCGGCATGCCCTCCTGTCCGAGGAAGAACATCGGCAGGAAAGTGAGGTTCGTGCCCACCACCATCAGGGCGAGCTGGAGCTTCCCGAGCCCCTCGCGCAGGCGCACCCCGAACGCCTTCGGGAACCAGTGGTACACGCCCGCGAAGAAGCCGAAGATGCTGCCGGCGAACAGCGTGTAGTGGAAGTGCGCGACGACGATGTAGCTGTCCTGCGCGTGGTAGTCGAGCGGCGGCGAGGCCACGAAGATCCCCGACAGGCCGCCGATCAGGAACTGGATGAAGAACGCGAGGGCGAACAGGAACGACGTGCGGAAGACGATCGCCCCGCCGACGAGCGTGCCGAGCATGCCGAGGTACTCGATCCCGGCGGGCACCACGAGCGCCGTCGAGGTGAGCGAGAAGTAGGCGTTGTGGACGCCCCCGGTGGTGAACATGTGGTGCGCCCACACCGACATCGAGAGCGCCGTGAACGCGAGCAGCGAGAGCGCGGACGCCTCGTAGCCGAACCAGCGCCTGCCGGCCCCCACGGCGATCGCCTCCGCGGCCGCGCCGAAGAACGGGAAGAACATCACGTAGACGACCGGGTGCCCGTAGAACCAGAACAGCTGCTGGTAGTCGATCGCCCCGTTGAAGCCCTGGAATACGTGCACCCCCTGCCGGTCGAGGTAGAGCAGGACCATCACGAGGATCAGCACCGGGAACGCGCCGATCACCATCAGGCAGGTGACGAGCTCGGTCCAGGTGAAGACCGGCATCCTCAACATCGTCATGCCGGGCGCGCGCCGGCGCATGATCGTCCCGAGCAGGCAGGCGCCCACGAGCCCCACGCCGGCCGTGGCGAGGATCACGCCGAGCACCCACAGGTCCATGCCGAAGCCCGGGGTGGCGTCCGATCCCGACAGCGGATAGGCGGAGAACCAGCCCGCGCGCCCCGGGCCGATGTCCGTCAGCCAGCCGGACTCCATCGTGAGCCCGCCGCCCACGTACAGCCAGAAGCCGATGTTCGCAACGCGCGGGGCCGAGATGTCGGCGGCGCCGATCTGGAGCGGGACGAGATACACGCCCAGCGCCAGCGCCAGCGGGGTGACGAAGAGGTAGACCATCGTCGACCCGTGCATCGTGAAGAGCTCGTCGTACGAGTCGCGCGCCATCAGCTGCATGCCCGGCTGCGCGAGCTCGAGCCGCATCAGCAGCGCGAACACCCCGCCAGCGATGAAGAAGGCGAAGGCGGCGATCAGCATGTTGCGTCCGAGCACCTTGTGGTCGGTGGCGCCGATCACCCCGGTCCAGGAGGGCGCGCGGCGGCGGGCGGCGATCGTGCTCAAGCAGACTCCCCCTGGCGCAGGCCGCGGTTGCGCTCGGCCCATTGCCGGAACCGGGCGGGCGGCAGCGCGCGCACGCTGAAGGTCATGTCCGCGTGGTGCGTACCGCAGAACTCGGCGCACACGCCGCGGAAGGTCCCGGCCCTGGGGAACTTCAGCCCGAGCTCCTCCTCGGCGCCGGGGAAGACGTCCTTCTTGATGCGCGTGGCGGGCACCCAGAGCGAGTGCACGACGTCGATGGAGCGCAGCTCGAGGAGGACCTCGGTGCGGGTCGGCACGTACAGCGTGCCCGGCCTCACCGTGCCGGCCACGATCGAGATGCCGTAGGCCGGGTAGTCGAAGCGCCAGTTCCACATCGCGCCCGTCACGTGCACCACGAGCCCCGGCTTGCGCGGCAGCGCGTCGACCTCGTCCTCGGTGGTGAAGGTGAGATACAGCAGTGCCGCGACCGTGCAGGCGAGCACCACGGCGTAGCTCGCCTCGAGCCGGGTGGCGGTGTGGCGGCCACTCGGCGCGCGGCCCGGTCGGCGCCGGTAGCGGAACAGCGCCACGCCGACGGCGAGCGTGATCGCGACCCACACGCCGAGGGCGATCGGAACGTAGATGTCGAACAGGTGCGCGTACTGGTGGCCCGTGTCGCCCAGCCCAGCTGGCAGGGTCAGACCGTGATGACGCCCCGTGAACACCATCGGCCGTTAGCGCCCCGGTTACCCAGCGCCCGCGGGGCAAAACCAGCGCCCGGGGCGCTGCCCGGTAGTCGGGCGCAGCGCGCCCCGGCTGCGTGAAGAGCTCGCGCCGGCGCGCGCGTAAGGCCTCTCAATCACTGAGCTCTCCCTGCCGATCACCATCTTGTGCTGCGAACGCTCGTCCCGCGGGCGCGCCGGTCGCTCGGACGCCTGGGCCTCCTCGGCAGGTTCAGCCTGCTGAGCCTGCTCGCGATCGTGGCGATCGGAGCGGCGCTCTCGCACCTGATCTCGAGCCAGATCCGCCAGCGCGCGCTCTCGAACGCCGTGCAGTCGGCGGCGCTGATCGCGCGCTTCGGCATCCAGCCGCAGCTCACCGCGGTCGACATGCGCCGCGGCCTCGCGCCCGAGGCGGTGCGGGCGCTGGACGAGAGCCTGCGCGCCGGCTACACGAGCTCGTCGGTGGAGACGATCAAGCTCTGGAGCCCCTCGGCGCGCGTCGTCTACTCGAACGACCACGCGCTGATCGGCCGGCCGGCGCGCGACAACGCCGAGCTGCGCGAGGCGCTGGCCGGCCGCTCGAGCGCGCGGATCACGGACGCCGAGGAGGAGATCGTGGCCCCTGCGAGCGCCACCGGGAGGCTGATCGAGGTCTACGTGCCGCTCAGCTTCGGCGGCGACCCGAAGCCCGCCGGCGCGTTCGAGATCTACCTCCACTACGGGCCGGTGGCAGCCACCGTCGCGCGCGACACGCGGCGCCTCTACGCATGGCTGTTCGGCGGCCTGCTGCTGCTCTACGGCGCGCTCTTCCGGATCGCAGCCGACGCCTCGCGCCGGCTGCGACGGCAGGCGGCCGAGAACGAGCGCCAGGCGCGCCACGACACGCTCACCGGCCTGCCGAACCGCACCGCTTTCCTCGAGAGCGTGGAGGCCGCGCTCGAGGCTACCC
>JADGHQ010000066.1 GCA_019683805.1 Thermoleophilaceae bacterium | reverse complement strand
CACCGCGGGGACTCGCTCGCGGCGGCGGGAGGCTGGGGGGTCGTCGGCGAGCGGAAGTGGTGCTGGCCCGGGCGGCAGTCGTAGCGGCAGGGGTACATGTCCCACGCGCGCAGATCGCCCTGGGGGTCGAACAGGTACGCGCCGTCGCCCATGCGGGTGTCGCGCGTCGGGTTCTCGAAGATCGGGCTGCGAAGGCCCCAGTAGAGGTACCTGGCGGTGTCCGTGCCCCTGCCGACGCGGAGCCTGACGCTGGCGCCGGGCGCGAGCACGACCCCGGGGCCGAACGTGTAGCGGCGCAGCCCGGAGTCGCGCAGCCACCACCCCGCGAGCGAGAGGTCGCGCGTGCCCAGGTTGGTGATCAGCACCGACTCGCCGTTGAGGTTGAGGAAGTCGTCGCCGCGCGCGTCCGGGTGGACGTCCAGGCGGATGGGGATGTCGTCGTCGGGGCCGGGGCCGCAGTAGGTCGTGTCCCAGAGGTTCACCCCGCGCTGCGCCGCCCGCTGCGCCAGCCAGCTGTAGAGCCCGTTCCACGCCCACTCGTCCTTGCTCGCCAACCAGAGCGCGTGACCGCGGGCGATCAGCAGGCTGCCGGCGTCGCGCCACTTGCCGCGGATCTTCACCTCGAGCGCGCGCAGCGGCCGGTGCCGGCTGCGGCTCAGCCGGTTCTGGCCGAGCACGCGCGCCTGCCCGTGGCTCAGCCCGACGAGGCCCGCGAGGTAGGTCCGCGCCTCGAGGGCATGGCACTCGCCCCGCTCCTTCGTCGGGTCGTCGCTGTAGACGGTCTGCTCCATCGCCTGCACGCCGGTGATCCGGATGCGCCCGCCTGGGGCGCCGTAGATGTGCACGTC
Organism: Thermoleophilaceae bacterium; assembly: GCA_019683805.1. Classification (GTDB taxonomy): domain Bacteria; phylum Actinomycetota; class Thermoleophilia; order Solirubrobacterales; family Thermoleophilaceae; genus JADGHQ01. The sequence continues at coordinate 10,674 of JADGHQ010000066.1, read as the reverse complement.
GAGCGTGTCCCCGTCGGCGATGTGCTCGACCTTCGCGGACTGGACCATGCAGATCGGCTCGACCTGCCCGGCGATGCAGGGCGCCTGGACGACGGCGCCTGCGGACGCGGGCTGGAGCGCCGCCCCGCACGCGAGGGCGGCTACCAGGAGCAGCCTCCTCATCGGCTCGCCGCCCCCTGCGCTGCTAGCGTGGCGCCAGGGTGCAGCCGCCGTGGCGATCGACTTCGCGGGAAGCCGGTGACCGCTACGTCGCCGGGCGCCTGCAGCTGCTCGACGGCGGGCGCCTGAGGCTCGAGGGCCCCGCCCCGGGCGGACCGGGCGAAACCGCCGAACTCGTTCTGCGCGCCGGCCCGCAGGAGCCGGAGCGGCGCTTCGCGCTCTCGCCCGCTCGCGAGGGGACCGTCGAGGCGCTCGTCGACCTGTGGGAGCTGCGTCCCGCGAGCGGCGCCGGTGTCACCTGGAGCGTGCATCTCAGCTTCGGTCCCGACGGGGGTGAGCGAGTCGTCGTGGCGCGCGCGTCCACGCAGGTGGCCGCTCCCGTGGAGCTGCCCGGCGAGGGCGCAGTCTACCGAGTGCGCGCACATGCCACGAAACACGGCGAGCTGCGGATCGATGCGAAGCTCCTGGCCCGCTACGCCCAGGTGCGGGAGGTCTGGGTGCGCGGCGACTCCCTCGAGGTGCGCGGGGCGCTGCCCCCCGAGCGGGGCGCGGAGATCGCGCTCGTCGCGCGCCTGCGCGGAGGCGACCGGGAGCTGCGCGCCCCCGCAATGGCCGAGGCCGACGGCTTCCGCGGGGCGCTCGCGCTCGGCGCGCTCGCGCAGGGGGGCGACGGCACCTGGGACCTCTTCCTCGACCCCGGAGCCGGTGGCGAGCCTCTGCGCCTCGGCGCGCACCTCGACGACATGCCCGACCGCAGGCGCACGACGGTGCTCCCGCGCCGGCGGGTGGGCGAGCGCGAGCTGCAGCCGTACTTCACGGTGGACAACAACCTCTCGGTGCGCGCCGACGCCCGCGGGCAGCCGCCCCGGCGCCCGCCCTCCGCGCTCGGCGAGCGGACCGCGGCCCAGGAGGCGGCGAGGCGCGCCAAGCTGCTCGCCGCGGAGGCGGTCCAGGCGGTGGGGCGCAGGATCGTGCGACTCGCCGCGGGCAGGCCGCGCGCGCGCAAGGCGGGCAGTCGGGGAGATCGGCCGAAGGTCTACATCCTGCTCCTGCACGCCTACGGCGTCGGCGGCACGATCAGGACCGTCTTCAACCTCGCCGGCCGCCTCGCCGGCAGCTACGACGTCGAGCTCGTGAGCCTGGTCAGGCGCCGCGAGAGCCCGGTCCTGCCGCTGCCCGAGGGCGTGGCGCTCACCGTGCTCGACGACCGGACGGCGCCCGCGCCGAGCGGCTTGCGCGGCCGCGCCGCGAAGCTGCTGCGCAAGGCCCCGAGCATGCTCATCCACCCCGAGGACTACGGCTTCCGTTCCTGCAGCCTCTGGACCGACCTCAAGCTCGCGCGCTGGCTGCGGACGCTGCCGCCCGGCGTGCTCATCTCGACACGGCCGGGGCTCAACGTCGTCGCACCCGACCTCGCGCCGCCGTGGGTCGCGCTGCTCGCGCAGGAGCACATGAACTTCCTCTCCCACCGCGCCCGGCTGCGCGCCCGCATCCGGCGCCAGTACCCGAAGCTCGACGCGCTCGCCGTGCTCACGCAGGACGACCTGCGCGACTACCGCGAGCTTCTCTCCTCGGCTCCCACCAGGGTCGTGCAGATCCCCAACGCGCTCCCGCGGCTCGGCGGCGCGCGGGCGTCGCTCGACGCGAGGCTGGTCGTCGCGGCCGGGCGCCTCACGCCCCAGAAGGGCTTCGACCTGCTCATCAGGGCGTGGAAGCCGGTCGCGGAGGCCCACCCCGACTGGAAGCTGAGGATCTTCGGCGGCGGCGCGGAGGCCGCGGCGCTGCGGGAGCTGATCCTCGAGCAGGAGCTCTACAACCACGTCTTCCTGATGGGCACGACCGACCGGCTCCAGGATGAGCTCGCGAAGGCGTCGATCTTCGTGCTCAGCTCGCGCTACGAGGGCTTCGGCATGGTGCTGCTCGAGGCGATGAGCCGCGGCCTTCCTGTCGTAAGCTTCGACTGTCCGCGCGGGCCGAGCGAGATCGTGAGCGACCGGGTCGACGGTACGCTCGTGAGGACCGGCGACGTCGGAGGGCTCGGTCGCGCCCTGCTCGAGCTGATCGAGGATCCCGGCAGGCGCCGGCGGTACGGCGCGGCCGCTCTGGAGAAGGCACGGCTCTATGAGATGTCAAACCTTGGCCCGAAATGGGACGCGCTGCTGGAGGACATCGCCGGGACCGGCGGCGCCGGTCGCGCGGCGGGGAGGCGCTGAGCGCGCGGGCTCGCGGGCGGCGGCTTGACAACGGCATCGAGCTCCACCGAATCCGTCGGGAGCGGCGCGCGCAGGCGCCGCGGCCCGGTCGTGGGCGGGGTCGCCTCGGTCGCCGCGGGGATCGTGTTCGCGACCGCTCCGGCTGAGGACGGCGGCCCGGCCGCGGCGCTCCCCTACGACGGCTCGACCGTGCTCAGGCGGCTGCTCGAGCAGCTCGAGTCGCTCGGCATCGCGCAGATCCACGTGGTCACGCGCAGGGCCTTCGCCGCTGCCGTCGAGCCCTCGCTCGAGGGCCTGCGCGCCGAGGTGCGGCTGCACGCCTGCGCCGACCCGGCCGAGGACGTCGCCGTCGTGGCGCGCGTGGCGCGCGCCTCGCGCGCGGGCGTGGTGATCGCCTACGGCGACATCGTCACCCACCGCGAGGCCCTCGCCGGGCTGCTCGCGGACCCGCGGCTTGCGACGGGCATCCTCGCCTCGAGCCGCAAGCCCCCGGGCGTCTACTGCTTCCGCACCCGCTCGAGCCGCGGGCGCGTGCTCAGCGCGAGCTCGCCGTACCACTCGGTCGAGCGCCCGAGCGCGGCCTTCATCGGCGTGCTGAAGGTCGACGGCCGCGACCAGGCCGCGCTCGCCGACGCGGCCGAGCGGCTCGCGCCGCTGCTGCGGGCGCCGCTCCCCCCCGGCTGGGTCGAGGAGTTCGAGCGCAAGCGCCTGCGCGAGGAGGAGCGGCTCGCGGCCGACCCCGAGCGCGAGCGGACGTGGCTGCCCGACGTGGCCGCCCAGGACGTGCCGGCGCTGCTCGTGACGGCTCTCGTGCGCTCCGGCGTGCACGTCGGCAACCGCTACCTGCGCTCGCTCTTCTGGGCGCGCCCGCTCTCGCGCGCGCAGGTGTCGCGGGCGGCGAAGGAGATCGCGGGCTACGACGAGGACCGCGTGCTGCTCGACTCCGCCGTCAAGGCGAGCGACGGCTTCTTCACGACGTTCTTCGTGAGCCCCTACTCGCGCTACATCGCGCGCTGGATGGCCCGCATGGGCCGCACGCCGAACCAGGTGACCGTCCTCTCGATGGCGGTCGGCGCCGGGGCGGCGGCCGCCTTCGCGACCGGCAGCCGCACGGGCCTCGTCGTCGGCGCGATCCTGCTCCAGCTCGCGTTCACCTTCGACTGCGTCGACGGGCAGCTCGCGCGCTACACGCGCACCTTCTCGCGCTTCGGCGCCTGGCTCGACTCGGTGTTCGACCGCGGGAAGGAGTACCTCGTGTTCGCGGGGCTCGCGATCGGGTCGACGCGCGGGTTCGGCGTCGACGCGTGGCCGCTCGCGGCGCTCGCGCTCGCGCTTCAGACCGCCCGCCACAGCCTCGACTTCTCCTACGGGACGATCCAGCACGTGGCGATGGAGAGCGCGCCCCTGCTGCCCCTCGAGCAGGCGAGCGACAACGGTCGCGCGGCTCCCGCCGAGGCCGCGAAGGCGGCGCCGGCGCCGGACCCGCTCGTCGGGGTCGACGGGCTCCCGGGCGGCCCGCCGCCCGTCGAGCCCGGGCCGCCGCGCCCGCTGCGCGCGCTCCCGGTCCTCCTGCTGCGCGTGGCGCGCAGGCTCGACCGCCCGCGCGGCGTCCGCTGGGCCAAGCGCATCGTCGTGTTCCCGATCGGCGAGCGCTTCGCGGCGATCTCGCTGACCTCGGCCCTCGCCACGCCGCGCACGACCTTCATCGTGTTGATCGCCTGGGGCTCCTTCGCCGCGTGCTACGCGCTGACCGGCCGGCTGCTGCGCTCGCTGCTCGCATGACCGCCGCCTCCGTCAGCTCACCGAGCCGCGCCGGCTGGCTCGCCGCATACCGCGACGACGGGCCGCTCGCGCTTGCGCTCGGCCGGCTGCTCGGCCCGCGCCTCGCGCTGCCCGCGCCCGCGCTCGTCGCAAGCGCCGCGCTCCCGCTCGCGGTGGCGCTCGCGCTCGGCGGAGTGGAGGTGCCGCACGCCGCGCTCGCCCCCGGCGTCGCCGCCCTCGTGCTGCTCGGCGGCGCGGCGAGCGGCCGCCCCCGGACGCGCTTCGACTGGCTCGTCCCCGGCCAGCTGCGGCTGCTCGAGTACGGGCTCCTGCTGTGGATGGCGGTGCTCGCCGGGGGCTGGGCGACGCGCTCCTGCTTCGGGCTGCTCGCGGCGCTCGCGTTCCGCCACTACGACGTGGTCTATCGGCTCCGCAACCAGGGGGTGGCGCCGCCGCGCTGGGTGTGGCTTTTGGGCGGCGGCTGGGAGCTGCGCCTGATCCTCGCCTACGTCGCGCTGCTCGCGGCGGCGTCCGCGGTGGGGATGCTGGTCGCGGCCGTGGCGCTCGCGGTCGTGTCGGTCGGCGAGGCGACGCGCGCGTGGCTCGAGTACAGCCGGGCACGACGCCCGGCCATCTACGCCGAGGAGGAGGACGAAGACGAGTGATCGGGATGGTGCTGGCCGCCGGAGCCGGGAAGAGGCTGCAGCCGCTGACCGACGATCTGCCGAAGACGCTGCTCGAGATCGACCGCGACCGCTCGATCCTCGAGCTCGCGATCGCGAACCTCAAGCACGTGGGGATCGATGAGGTGGTGGTGGTCACGGGCTTCGCCGCGAAGCGCGTCGCGGATCGCCGCGAGCTGCTCGAGCGCCGCTACGGCGTCACGCTCGAGCTCGTGTTCAACCCGAAGGCCGAGGTCTGGAACAACGCCTACTCGCTGTGGTGCGCGCGCGAGGCGTTCTCGGAGGGGGTGCTGCTCGTGAACGGCGACACCGTGCACCCGGCGTCCGTGGAGGAGCGGCTGCTCGAGTCGCGCGGCGAGGATGTCGTCATCGCGGTGGACGACGATCGCGATCGCCTCGGCGAGGAGGCGATGAAGGTGCGCGTCTCGGGCGAGCCGCCCACGCTCGACCGCATCTCGAAGCAGCTCGGGATCGACAGCTCGTACGGCGAGTACATCGGCCTCACCCTGATCGAGCCTGCCGCCGCGCAGCCGCTCGCCGAGGCCCTCGAGGCCACCTGGCGCCGCGACCCCTCGCTGTACTACGAGGACGGCTTCCAGGAGCTCGTGGACCGGGGCGGCCGCGTCGGCATCGCCCCGATCGGGCCCGTCCAGTGGGTCGAGGTCGACGACCACGACGACCTCGCGCGGGCGCGGGAGCTGGCTTGCCTCTACTAGCGCGGATGCTCGCCGCGCCGCTCGCGGTGGAGATCGGCGCGGGGGCGGTCGCCGATCTCGGCGCCCTGCTTGCGGATCGCAGGATCTCGACGCAGGGTCACGTGGCGGTGGCGCTCGGGCCGGGGTACGGCGACAGGATCGCCGCCACGATCGAGCCCCGGATCGAGAACGCCGAGATCGTGCGCGTCGAAGGGGGCAGCCTCGATTCCGCGCTCGAGCTCGCCGACAGGCTGCGCCAGCGCTTCTTCGACGCCGTCGTCGGCATCGGCGGCGGCGGCACGCTCGATGTCGCCAAGCACGCCGCGAGCCTGGTCGGGCTGCCGATGGTCGCCGTGGCGACCAACCTCTCGCACGACGGGATCGCCTCGCCCGTCTCGTCGCTCTCGCACGGCAAGCGGAAGGCCTCCTACGGCGTTCAGATGCCGGTGGCGGTGGTGGTCGACCTCGACTTCGTCAAGCTCAGCCCGCCCGGGATGCGGCGCTCCGGCATCGGCGACGCCCTGAGCAACCTCTCCGCGATCGACGACTGGTACCTGGCCGAGCGCGAGCGCGGCGAGCCCGTCGACGGGCTCGCGGTGACGCTCGCCCGCACCGGCGCCGAGGCCGTGCTCCGCAACGACGGGACGATCGATGACGAGGAGTTCCTCGTCTCGCTCGCCGAGGCGCTCGTGCTCTCGGGCCTCGCGATGGCGACCGCCGGCAGCAGCCGGCCCTGCAGCGGCTCGGACCACGAGATCCTGCACGCGATCGACCACCTGTTCCCCGATACCGCCCACCACGGCGAGCTCGCGGCGGTGGGCGCCGTTTTCGCCTCGCACCTCCACGGCGCCTCGCGCAGGCTCGCGGAGCTCGATCGCTGCCTCGCGCGGCACGGGCTGCCGCGCACGCACCGCGACCTCGGGCTGAGCGACGAGCAGTTCGCGCAGGCGGTCGAGTACGCGCCGCGCACCCGCCCGGGGCGCTACACGATCCTCGAGCACCTCGACCTCGGATCCGACGAGATCCGGCGCCATGTCGAAGCGTACGCCGACGCCCTCGATAGCTGAGCTGCGCGCGGTCGTCCAGCCCGCCGAGATCTTCGACCGCCACAGCGCCGAGCACTGGGCGGGGCGGCTCTACATGCGCCGCCTCTCGCCCTACCTCACGCGGCTGCTGCTGCCCACGCGCATCACCCCCAACGCGGTCACCGGCCTGATGGCGCTGTGCGGGCTGCTGGCGGCGCTCGTGCTATCGCTCCCCGGGATCGTGCCCGCGGTGGGGGCGCTGCTGCTCGTCCAGCTCCAGCTCCTGCTCGACTGCTGCGACGGCGAGCTCGCGCGCTGGCGGCAGCTCTCCTCGCCGGCGGGCGTCTACCTCGACCGCATCGGCCACTACATCACCGAGGCCGCGCTGCCGATCGCGCTCGGCGTGCGCGCGGACGGCGGCTGGGACGGCCTCGGCGGCTGGACCACGCTCGGCCTCGCCGTGTCGGTGATGGTGCTGCTGATCAAGACGGAGACCGTGCTCGTCAGCGTGGCGCGGGCCGAGGCGGGGAAGCCGCTCGCGAAGGATGAGCGCGCCGTGGCGGCGCCGCGCGCGGGGCTCCTGCGACGGCTGCGCGCCGCGCTCGGCGTGCTGCCCTTCTTCCGCGCCTTCGTGGCGGTCGAGGCTACCCTCCTTGCGCTGTCCGCCGCGATCGTGGACGCCGCGGCGGGGGACGAAAGCGGCTCGCGCGCCCTGCTGATAGCGCTCGTGCCGATCGGCGCGGTGACGCTCGTCGGCCATCTCGTCGCGATCTTCTCCTCCGACCGTCTACGGTGAACGGGGCGCCACCCGCCGATCGAACGATGAGCACGACCTCGACAGAGCAGAGCAGCGGAGCCGCCGCGGCGCAGGGCGCGAGTCGCGGCCGCCGGCGTGCCGTCGACGACATCTTCGGCGAGCGCCACGTCTACGAGCCGCACCGCGTCGGGTTGCCGCCGCTCGGCAGGTACGCGCGCATGGTGTGGCGGCGGCGCGCGTTCGCCCTCGAGCTCTCGCGCACGAACATGCGCGCGCAGCACCTGAACACGGTCTTCGGGCAGCTCTGGCTGCTACTCAACCCGGTGCTGCTCGGCATGGTCTACTTCCTGCTCGTCGACCTGCTGCGGCAGCACTCGCGCGGCTTCGCCTTCTTCGCGCACCTGCTCGCCGGCCTGTTCCTCTACCAGATCGTGCAGACCTCGGCGACCGACGGGGCGAGGTCGGTGGTGAAGGGCGGCCGGCTGATCCTCAACACCGCCTTTCCGCGCACGCTGCTGCCGATCGCGTCGGTGATCACGGCGTTCAAGCGCTTCCTGCCGACGCTGCTCGTGTACGCGCCGATCCACCTGATCGCGGGCCTGCCGGTCGACTGGCAGCTCGTCTACCTCATCCCGGTCGTGGCGCTGATGGTGATCTTCGCGAGCGGCCTCGCGATGCTGCTCTCGGCTGCCCAGGTGTACTTCCGCGACCTCTCGAGCTTCCTGCCCTACGTGCTCAGGATCTGGCTCTACGTGTCGCCGGTCCTCTACTACTACGACGAGGTCCCGTCGAAGTACAAGCCGATCCTCGACGTCAACCCGCTGACGCCCATCCTCGCCTCCTGGAGCGACGTGCTCGACAAGGGCCACGCGCCCCGGCCGGGCTTCCTGCTGCTCGGCGTGGCCTGGGCCGCGGTGGCGTTCGCGGCCGGCTTCCTGTTCTTCGTCTCGAGGGAGCGTGAGTTTGCGGTCCGCATCTGAGGCGAGCGCCGTCGAGACCGCCGCCGAGCCGGCGATCCGGGTCGAGCACGTCTCGGTCACCTACCGGACGTCGATCGAGAAGAACCCCACGCTCAAGACCACGCTGATGCGGCTCGGCCGCGGCGAGCGGCTCGTGAGCGAGATCAAGGCGCTCCGCGACGTCTCGTTCGAGGTCCCGCACGGCACGGTGCTCGGGATCGTCGGCGCCAACGGCGCCGGCAAGTCGACGCTGATGCGCACGATCGCGGGGATCCTGCCGCCCACCGAGGGCAGGGTCGAGGTGCACGGGCGCGTGAGTACGCTGCTCGCGCTCGGCGTGGGTTTCAACCGCAACCTGAGCGGGCGCGAGAACGTCATCCTCGGCGGCCTCGCGGCGGGACTCGACCGGGATCACCTCGAGGAGAAGTACGACGAGATCGTCGAGTTCGCCGAGCTCGAGGAGTTCATGGACCTGCCGATGCGCGCCTACTCGTCCGGCATGTACGGACGCCTCGCGTTCTCGGTCGCGGTGCACATGGACCCCGACATCCTGCTGATCGACGAGGCGCTGTCGGTCGGCGACGCGCGCTTCCGCCGCAAGTCGTTCGCGAAGATGCGCGAGCTCTGCGAGCAGGCGCGGACGATCCTGATCGTCAGCCACGCCCTCGGGAGCATCCGCGAGCTGTGCGACCAGGCGGTCTGGATGCACAAGGGCACGATGAAGCTGTGGGACGCGCCCGACGCGGTGATCGACGCCTACACCGAGTTCCTCGGCGTGCGCGAGGCCGTGATCGACAAGGAGGACGTCTAGCTCTCGTCGCCGCCCGGCGGCCGCGCGAGCACGCCCGTGCCGCAGGGCGCGGGGGCGGCGTAGACGGTCCAGGTGCGGTTGCGGTAGAGGACGCCGTAGCCCGCCGGCGGCCTGACCTTGGCGAAGCGGGTCCTGTACTCGGCCCACAGCCACGGCCTGGCGCGCGGCACGAGCAGCAGCGGGCCCACGCGCCGCTTGCTCCCCTCCACGAGGTCGATCGAGCCCGGGCGCCCGTCGAGCCACCAGCGCAGGTCCGGCACCGGCCGGTGGCCGATCGTCGAGATCGCCCCGCAGCGCTCGAAGCGCGCCCGCACCGCCGCCGACTTGCCGACGAGCCTCAGGTCGGCGTAGGTCCTGCCCTCGTTGTGGACCCTGCGGTCGAGACGCTCGAAGAGCCCTGCCTGCCAGGGGATGTAGGCGAGCGAGAGCGCGAGCGCCGCGAGCCCGACCGCCTGCCAGCGTCGGCGGGCCGCACCGGGCGGCAGCCGCAGCCAGCCGAACACGCCCAGTCCGTAGAAGACGGCGAGCAGCGCGGCGGGCGTGACGAGGTAGCGCTGGATCAGCGCGAGCCCTATCAGCGCCGTGAGGACGATGAACGCCGTGAGCGCCGTGGCGGCGGCCAGCAGCGGGAGGGCGCGGCGCAGCCGCGTCCGCCACGCGAGCAGGAGGCCGGCCGGCACGGCGAGCGCCGCCGGCCACAGCAGGAGCAGCTTGAAGTACCAGGCGGTGCGCGTCGGGATCTCCTGGGGCGGGCGGCTGCGCCGGACCTCGCCGGCCAGCTTCTGCGTGCCGTGCAGCGAGTGCAGCGGCTCGCCCGTGATCGCCCAGTCCTGCGCCACCCAGACCAGGGGCGCGAGCGCCGCGAGCGCGACGAGGCCGGCGCGCCGGCGCGGGTCGGCGCCGCGCCACAGGTAAGCGACGTAGAGCGCCGAGAGGACCCATGCGTCGGGCCTGATCAGCCCCGCCACGGCGAGCGCAGTGAGCACGGCTGGGCCCCGCCGCGGCCGGCGCAGCTCGAGCAGCACGGCCCAGCAGACGAGCGCGGCGAACGCCAGGTCCTGGTACCCGATGAGGGCGAAGCGGTCGAGCGCCGGGCGCGACGCGACCACGGCCGCCGCGACCGCGCCCGCGGCGGGCGAGCCGAGCTCCGCGCCGAGCCGGTACACGACCCAGGTGAGCGCGCCGAGCGAGAGCAGCGTGAGCGCCGCCATCGCGCGCGCGGAGTCGTCGCCGAACGGCAGCGCCAGCACGCTCACGAGGGTCTGCAGCGGGTGGGGCGTGGGCGCGAACGCGCCCGTGTAGTCGGGCGTGCGGCCGTGGAGGATGTCGCGCGCCCAGAGCAGCGAGTAGCGCGCGTCGTAGTTGACGTAGCTCGGGCGGTACGCCAGCGCGAGCAGCGCGGCCGGGCCGGCCGCGACGGCGAGGGCCGGCAGCGCCCGCAGCGCCCGCGCGGCGAGGCCCCCGCGACGCACGGCGGCAGGCACCGGTGTGGAACGCGACGCGGTGGCCATCCGGCCGGTTGACGATACCGGCTGCGGGCCCCGCGGCTCGCGCCGGCCGGAGCACCCTAAGCTACGCCGCATCCGCGACATGAGCCCTGAGCGCAACCCC
>JADGHQ010000020.1 GCA_019683805.1 Thermoleophilaceae bacterium | reverse complement strand
TGGGGGCCGGGCCCCCCCCGCGCGGCGCGGCCCGGGGGCGGGGGGGGGGGGCGGCCGCTGTCCGCCCTTCCGGACCGGGCGCTCCGCTGGCTCCTCACGGGTCTCGCCGCGGCGATCCTCGCCCTGATCGCGTTCTTCTTCGTCCGCCTCTACGTCGAGGCGAAGCCGGCCTTCGACCGCTTCGGCGTGCTCGGCTTTGCCTTCGACAACGACTGGGACGTGTCGAAGGGGATCTTCGGGGCGCTGCCGCTGCTCGTGGGAACGGTCGCTACATCGGCCGTCGCGCTGCTGCTGGGCGTGCCGGTGGCCGTCGCCACGGCCCTGTTCGTCACGGAGCTCTGCCCGCGCCGGCTGCGCGGCCCGCTCTCGTTCACGATCGAGCTGCTGGCGGCGGTGCCGTCGGTCGTGCTCGGGCTCTGGGGCGTCTACGTCCTGATCCCGAAGCTGAAGCCCGCCGAGCAGTGGCTCTCCGACAAGCTCGGCTTCCTCCCCTTCGTGGGCGGCCCCGTAGCCGGCCCGAACTACTTCATCGGCGGCCTGATCCTCGCGATCATGATCGTCCCGATCGTCACGGCGATCAGCCGCGAGGTGATCGCCACGGTCCCTTCGGAGCAGAAGGAGGCCGCGCTCGCGCTCGGCGCCACGCGCTGGGAGACGATCCGCATCGCCGTGCTGCCCTACGCGCGCGCCGGCATCTCGGGCGCCGCGATGCTCGGCCTCGGGCGCGCGATCGGCGAGACGATCGCGGTCACGCTCGTGATCGGCAACGCGCCCCAGATCGGCGACACGATCTTCGACCAGGGGTACACGCTCGCAGCGGTGATCGCGAACGAGTTCGGCGAGGCCGCGAGCGACCCGCTCCACCGCGCCGCGCTGATCGCCGCCGGCCTCGTGCTGTTCGTGCTCACGCTGGTCGTGAACCTCGCCGCTCGCGCGCTCGTCAACCGCGGCCGCCGGGCCTCCGGGGAGGCGGCGCTCGCATGAGCGTGCTCCCCGCCGTGTCCGCCCGTCGCCGCCGCGCCGACGCGCTCGCGCGCGGGCTGCTCGCGCTCGGCGCCGCCGTCGCGATGCTTCCGCTCGTGCTCGTCCTCTACTACCTGGTGAAGAAAGGCGCGGGCGCGCTCAGCGTGAGCTTCTTCACGTCCGACCCCACGGGCGCGTTCCTCGGCGACCCGGGCGGCGTCAGGAGCGCCGTCCTCGGCACCATCGAGATCGTGGCGCTCGCAACGCTGATCGCGGTGCCGCTCGGCGTAGGCGTCGCGCTCTACCTGACCGAGTACGGGCGCGCGAGCCTGTTCGGGAAGGCCGTCAGGTACTTCGTGGACGTGATGACGGGCGTGCCGTCGATCGTCTTCGGCCTGTTCATCTACATCACGCTCGTGCTGAGCGGCTTCGGCGGAGGCTTCGCCGGCTGGAAGGGGTCCGTCGCGCTCGCGCTGCTGATGCTCCCGGTGGTGACGCGCTCGGCGGAGGTGGTGCTCCTGCTCGTGCCTGGCTCGCTGCGCGAGGCGGCGCTCGCGCTCGGCGCGCCGCGCTGGCGCGTGGTCGCGCGGGTCGTGCTCCCGACGGCGCTGCCGGGACTCGTCACGGGCGCCCTGCTCGCGGTGGCGCGCGCCGCCGGCGAGACCGCGCCGCTGCTCTTCACCTCCGCGGTCGTGAGCGGCACGAGCTACGACCTCGGCCAGCGCATGAACTCCCTGCCGATCCAGATCTTCAACGACATCACCCAGCCGAGCGATCGTCTCGTGGAGCGCGCCTGGGGGGCGGCGCTCACGCTCGTGCTGATGATCCTGCTGCTGACCGTCGTCGCCCGCCTCGTGGCGAGAAGGAGCCGCCTGACATGACGTTCGAGAACGCAGGGGAAACGGCGTCCGGGACCGCGCACACCCCGTGCCCGCGCGCGCCCCGCCTGGAGCGCGGCGAGAACGAGGGAGCTGCAGCGACCACGGTGCCGCGGCCGCGCACCGCGGCGCGGCGCGTCTCGATCCGCGACCTGCACGCCTGGTACGGCGACCGGCACGCGGTGAAGGGCCTGACGCTCGAGCTCGAGCCGAACAGGGCGACGGCGATCATCGGCCCGTCCGGGTGCGGGAAGTCCACGCTGGTCCGCTGCATCAACCGCATGCACGAGGAGGTTCCGGGGGCGCGCGCCGAGGGCGAGGTGGTGCTGGACGGCGTGAACCTCTACGACGAGCGGGTCGACGTCGTGGCCGTGCGCCGGCTCGTGGGCATGGTCTTCCAGAAGCCCAACCCGTTCCCGACCATGTCGATCTTCGACAACGTGGCCGCGGGGCTGCGGCTGACCGGCGCGAAGGGCGCGGACCTGCACGAGCGCGTGGAGAGGTCGCTGCGCGCCGCCGGGCTCTGGGACGAGGTGAAGGACCGGCTCAAGAGCCCCGGGGTCTCCCTCTCGGGCGGCCAGCAGCAGCGCCTCTGCATCGCGCGCACGCTGGCGGTGGAGCCCGAGGTGATCCTCATGGACGAGCCGGCATCCGCGCTCGACCCGATCTCCACCCTGCGCATCGAGGAGCTCGTCGAGGAGCTGAAGGAGCGCTACACGATCGTCATCGTCACCCACAACATGCAGCAGGCGGCGCGCGTCGCCGACGCCACGGCGTTCATGCTCGACGGCGAGCTCGTCGAGGTCGGGCCGACGGAGAAGATGTTCACGAACCCCGACGACGAGCGCACCGAGCAGTACGTGACCGGGAAGTTCGGGTGATCCGGTGACCGGGACGCGCGTGCACTTCAGGGAGGAGCTGCGGCTGCTCGAGGAGCAGGCGCTCGGCGGGCTCGACATGGTGGTGCAGGCTCTCGCGCGCGTGATGGAGGCGCTCGAGCACCAGGACATCGAGCTGGCGGCGATGGTGGTCGCCGACGACGACCGCATCGACGGCCGCTACCTCGAGGTGCACCAGGGCATCCTGTCGCTGCTCGCGCGCCAGGCGCCGGTGGCCACGGACCTGCGGCTCGTCGCCGCCCTGCTCGACGTCGTCAAGCACGTGGAGCGCATGGGGGACCAGTGCGTGAACGTCGCCAAGCTGATCCCGGTCGCCGGGCACGAGCCGCCCCGCGAGCCCGAGATCCTCGACCGCCTGCTCCGCATGGGGCGGCAGGCCGGCTCGCAGGTGGCGCAGGCGAAGCAGGCTTTCGCCTCGCGCGACGTGGCGCTGGCGGAGGACCTGGTGCGCCAGGACGACGTGATCGACCGCCTCAACCGCGAGATCTTCCGCGAGGTGCTCGCCTGCGGCGACGACGCCGACGCGCGCGAGTGGTCGATGCTGATGATGCTGATGTCGCGCAGCATCGAGCGGATCGGCGACAACGCGGTGGACATCGGCGAGCAGACCGCCTTCGTGGTCACGGGGCTCTTCCGCGAGTTCCAGGACGCCTCGCACCCGGAGCTGTCCCCGGGCACGACCGGCTAGCGGCCCGGCGGGTCAGGCGAGCGGCACGTCCGCCGCCGAGGCGCGCGAGGCGAGCGCGTTCTCGAGCTCGCGCGCGAGCCCGGCGAACGTGTACATGGCGGCGGCGGTGTCGAGCACCTCGATCCAGTCGCCGAGCGGCACCTCCTCGAGCAGGCGCATCGCGACCCGGCGCGCCAGCTCGAGGGCGCGGTGGTGGCGCTCGATGGCGGCGCGCCGGTCCCGCGGCGGCAGCAGCGCGATGACCTCCACCAGCGACACGCTCGCGCCCGACCCGCGCAGGCGCCAGCCGGACGGCTCGAGGTCGCAGATCACGGGGCGCCCGCCGCGAGCGCCCTCGAAGCTCGCGATGGGCCCCTCCTCGTCCAGGCCCGGCGCACCCGGCGCCACGCGCTCGCCGAGGCGGCGCCAGCGCTCCGCTCTGACGTCCTGGTCCACCGCCTCGTCGAGGTCGCGGCGGAGCACCTGCATCCGCTCGGCGGCAAGCTCCACGGCGCTCACCTCCTCGTCGCCGATGAAGGACCCCGGCGGAACGGATCGGAGCAGCTCGAGCGCGGCGGCGCGCACCGCCTCGAGCTTGTCGCGGTGCGAGCTCAGCGCCCAGGCCGCCTTCTCGCTCGTCAGCCACTCGAGCACGTGCACGAGCGGGCGCTTGAAGGTCGCGAGCGCCTCGCCGTCGGGCGTGGCGCGGCTCTCGATCAGCCAGCCGTCGGGGCCCGGCCGCATGGCGAGGTAGACGCCGAGCTGCTCCTCGTAGAGGACGTACTCACCCTCGCCGCCGGCCACCCCGGCTCCGATCCCGGACAGGCCCCCGCGCCTGCCGAAGCGGCGCGACTCGCCGCCCTCGCGCGCGAAGCTCTTGGCGTCGTACCCCATCGCCCCCATGATCGGCAGCGCATGCACGCGCTGGAGGTCGCGGATCCGTCGACCCGGCGGGGGCCGCTGACTGGCTGCGTGCGGGGTCTGTCACACCGTCCTCCATAGCCCCTCCGGACCGACCGGCGGGCTGTCTCCCCCGACCGTACTCGGTCACGAGGGGGGCGCGCTCGAGAAGGCGGGCGCAGGGGCGCGGCAGCAGCGAGTCGCTGCCGTCGCGGGAAGGTGCGAAGCCGCCACGCCACTCCGTATACTCGCTGGCATGCCAGGACGAGCGCGCACGGAGGCGGGCGCGCCCCGTCGCCGGTCCGCGGCGTCCGACGGCAGGCGTGTCTCGCTGGCAGCAGGAGCCTACGAGCGGCTCAGGGACGCGATCGTCCGCGGTGAGTTCCGTCCCAACGAGCGGCTCGTCGAGGCCGAGCTCGCCGAGTGGCTCAACGTGAGCCGCACGCCCCTCCGCGAGAGCCTGGCGAGGCTCGCAGCGGAGGGCCTTGTGACCAGCCGTCGGCGCGGTTGGGTCGTGCGCGAGCACACTCCCGAGGAGATCAGCGAGATCTACGAGGTTCGCGCGGCGCTCGAGGGGATGGCCGCGTTCCTCGCCGCCGCCCGCGCCACGGACGAGCAGATCGCGCACATCGCCGAGCTCGAGGGTGTCGCGGAGCCGGAGCTGATCGAGGCGCCCCGAACGCGCCTCGTCGAGGTGAACGACGCCTTCCACGACGCGATC
This sequence comes from Thermoleophilaceae bacterium, assembly GCA_019683805.1. GTDB lineage: Bacteria > Actinomycetota > Thermoleophilia > Solirubrobacterales > Thermoleophilaceae > JADGHQ01. Next base: position 34,961 of record JADGHQ010000020.1, on the reverse strand, counting down.
GTCGAGGCGTCGGGAAACGAGCGCCTCCGCCACCTCGTGCGGCAGAACCGCGAGTTCTTCTTCAACTACCGCATCGCCGCCATCTACACCGAGGAAGAGGCGCTCGCCTCGATCGAGGGCCACGACGAGATCGTCCGGGCCCTGCAGGCGCGCGACTCGCGCGCAGCCGAGCAGGCGATGGTGCGCCACATCCTCGAGGCGCGCGACGTCACGCTCTCGAAGCTCCGCTGAGCGCCGGTTCCGCCGCGCCGGGCCTTCGGGCCCGCGGAGTCTGCGCGTCTTCGCGCTCAGTAGCGAGCGGACGCCGAACGCTCGACGACTGCACGCAATCTCGGATTCCAACTCGCACACTTGACAGTATGCGAAGTTGTATGTAGAACTCCCCGCCGTCCCATACCGACAGGTTGGAGGGAGAGAGAGATGCCGTTTCGTCATGCCGCGCGCCGCGCGGTCGCCACCGCGGCCGTCGCTGCGCTCACCGTCGGTCTGGCCGCTTGCGGCTCAGGCGACGACTCGAAGTCGAGCGCCGCCCAGGCCACGCCGAAGGTGAACCCCGAGCTCAAGGGTCAGGTCACGATCGGAGCCGTGCTCCCGCTCACCGGGGCGAGCGCCACGATCGGCAAGGACCAGCAGCGAGGGATCGAGCTCGCGGTCGACAAGATCAACTCGGGCGGGGGCGTGCTCGGGAAGAAGCTCGTCGTGAAGGTCGAGGACTCCGAGGGCCAGGCCGCATCCGCCGTGAACGCAGCGCGCAAGCTGGTGTCGGTCGACAAGACCCCGGTCGTCATCGGCGAGTACTCGTCGGGCAACACGATCCCGATCGGGCAGTACCTCCAGCAGCGCAAGGTCGTCCACATCAACGCCGGCTCGTCCTCGCCGGACATCGCCAAGATCGGCGACTTCTCTTTCTCGGTCATCGGCCTCGACAACATCGCCGGCAAGTTCACGGCCGAGAAGCTCGTGCAGGCCGGCTACCACAAGGTCGCCTTCCTCGCGCCGAACAACGCATACGGCACCGGCCTCCTGAAGGCGACGCGCGCGGCGCTCCAGCAGAGCGGCGGGCAGATCGTCCAGTCGCTCCTCTACACGGAGGGCCAGTCCGACTACCGCCAGGAGCTTCAGCGGCTGAAGTCCGCGAACGCCGACATCGTCATCTACTCGGCCTACGGCAAGGAGGCCGCGACGATCAACAAGGAGGCGTACCAGCTCGGGATGGACCCGAGGAAGTTCTTCGGGATCTACCTCACGATGTGCACTACCGACTCCGACCCGAGGGCCGTCGACGGCCAGCAGGGCATGGACGTCAACTACATCGGCCCGAACGGCTCGGCGTACAAGTCCGCCTACGAGGCGAAGTACGGCGAGGGATTCCGGACCAGCTTCAGCGGCTACACCTACGACGCCGTCACGATGGCCGCGAAGGCGATCAACCAGGCCGGCAGCGTGGATCCCGCCAAGATCCGCGACGCGCTCGCCACGGTCGGCAAGCGCTACGAGGGCGTCACGGGAGCGATCTCGTTCGACGCGCACAACCAGCGCAGCGAGCAGCCGTACCTGATCGCGACGATGAAGGACGGCAAGGTGTCCGAGGAAGGCGAGGTGCGCGGGCCCGAGGCCTGAGCGCACCTGCCCGGACCGCTCACGACTCGCCGTCATGGGACAGGTCATCGTCGACTCGCTCGTCCGCGGCTCCGAGCTGGCGCTGCTCGCCGTGGGCCTCACGTTGGTGTTCGGCGTGCTCCGCTTCGCCAACATCGCCCAGGTCGAGTTCGCCACGCTCGGGGCCTACGGGATGGTCCTGGTCGCCTCGGTCGCCGGCGTCGGCATCCTCCTGCAGGCGCTGATCGCCATCGTCGCCGTCGGACTGCTCGCGGTCGCCGTCTACCGCGTGGTCTTCGTCCGGCTGCTCCGCTCCAGCGCCGCGATGGCGATGATCGGGTCGCTCGCGCTGTCCATCCTCGTGCGGGCGGTGATCCAGACTGTCACCGGGCCGGACCCGAAGGAGCTCGATCTGCCGCTCGAGCGGGGGGTCGACATCGGCGGGGCGCTGGTCACGCCGACGCAGCTGCGGCTGGTCGCGATCAGCGCCGTCGCGCTCGCCGTCCTGATCGCCGTCTTGCGGCTCACCCCGCTCGGCCGGTCGATCAGGGCGGTGTCCGCGAACCCGGAGCTCGCCGCCGCCGCCGGCATCAACCGCAAGCGGATCACGGACGTGACCTGGTTCATCGCGGGTGCGCTGGGCGCGCTCGCGGGAGTGCTGCTGGCGATGGACACGCAGGTGAGCCTCGACATGGGGTTCGGCCTCCTGCTGCCGGTCTTCGCGGCGGCCCTGCTCGGCGGACTCGGCAGCGTGGGGGGCGCCGTCGCCGCCGCCTACCTGCTCGCGCTGGTCGAGAACCTGGTGCTGAAGATCAACTTCGGCTCGCTCGTCGGCGGCGACGGCTTCGTTCCGGTCGACTACCGCGCGGCGGTCGGGTTCGTGATGCTCGTCGTCGTCCTGCTCTACAGGCCGCAGGGCCTGTTCGGAAGGGAGGCCCGCCGTGCTTGACTTCCTGCTCGGCGTCGCGGTCGTCGCGGCGATCTACGGCATCCTCGCGATCAGCCTCAACCTGCAGGCGGGCGCGACGGGGCTCCTGAACTTCGGCCTGGTCGGGTTCTTCGGGATCGGCGCCTACGCGACCGGCATCTCGACGATGCACGGCGCGCCGTGGCCGCTCGGGATGGCGATCGGGCTCGTGCTCGCGGCCGCCGCCGGCGCCGCGGTCGGTCGCCTCGGCCGCACGCTCGCGGCCGAGTACTGGGCGATCGCGACGCTCGCTCTCGCCGAGCTGCTGCGGCTCGTCGCGCTCAACACCGACTCGCTGACGCGCGGCCCGCAGGGGATCAGCGCGGTCCCGGGCTTCTTCTCCGGGCTCGGGCCGCAGAGCCGCGACCTCGCCTGGCTCGGGCTGGCCGCGCTCGTCCTCGCGCTCTGCTGGTGGGTGTCGCAGCGCGTCACCGGCGCGCAGTTCGGGCGGGTGCTGCGCCTCGTGCGGGAGCAGCCCGATCTCGCCGCCTCCCTGGGGCACGACGTGGTCGGCGCGAAGGTGCGCGTGATGGCGATCAGCGCCCCCATGGCGGCCCTCGCCGGCTCTCTCTACACGCACTACATCTCGTTCATCGGGCCCGGCCAGCTCGAGCCGTTCGCGACCTTCCTGGTGTGGACCATGGTGGTCGTCGGCGGGCTCGGGAACGCCTTCGGCGTGATCGCGGGCGCGGCGATCGTCCAGCTCCTCTTCGACGTCACGCGCTTCATCGACGACGTCTTCGACATCCCGTCGGAGAACGCGGGCGGGCTGCGGATCCTGGTGGTGGGGGCGGCGCTGCTCGGGTTCCTGTACTTCCGGTCGGGCGGGCTCGTGCCGGAGCGGCTCAGGAGGATCGATGCTCGCAGCTGAGGGCGTGCGCAAGCACTTCGGCGGGCTGGCGGCGCTCGACGGGGTGTCGCTCGAGATCCGCGAGGGCGAGATCGTCGCGCTCGTCGGCCCGAACGGGTCGGGCAAGTCGACGCTGCTCAACGTGCTCTCCGGGTTCCTCGAGCCCGACGGCGGGAGCGTCACCTACGAGGGGCGCCCGATCCACCGGCTCGAGCCGTGGGACGTCTCGCAACTCGGGCTGCGCCGGACCTTCCAGCTCGCGGCGCAGCCCACTCGCATGAGCCTGCTGGAGGTCATGCTCGCGGGCGCCCGGCTGCCCGAGGGCTCCTCTGCCTGGCGCTCGGTCTTCAGGGCGCGCCGGGTGCGCGCCGAGCAGCGCGCCGCGGTCGAGCGCGCGCGGGGCCTGCTCGAGGAGCTGAGCCTGCTCCCGCTCGAGCACCACGCCGCGGGCATGCTCTCCGGCGGGCAGCAGAAGCTGCTCTCGCTCGGCGCGGCGCTGATGGGCGATCCGCGCATGCTGCTCCTCGACGAGCCGACGGCGGGCGTGAACCCGACGCTGCGCCGCACGCTGGCCGAGCGGCTGCGCACGATTCGCGCCCGCGGGACGACGCTGCTGATCGTCGAGCACGACATGAACTTCGTCGCGGAGCTCTGCGACCGGGTCTACGTGCTCGACAAGGGCCGCGTGATCGCCGAGTGCGCCCCCTCGGAGCTCGCCGAGGATGAGCGGGTCGTCGAGGCCTACCTCGGCTCGGTCCGGCCGACCGCGGCGCGGCGCGCGCCAGGCGCGACCGCGCCTCCTCCGGAGGTGCGCACGTGAGCATTCAGATCCGCGACATCGAGGCCGGCTACGTCGCCGGCGTCCCGATCCTCAAGGGGGTCGGGGTGACCGTCGAGGACCGCTCGATCGTCACCGTGCTCGGCCCCAACGGCTCGGGCAAGTCGACGCTGCTCAAGTCGATCATGGGGTTCGTCTCGATCTGGCGCGGCGAGGTCGCGGTCGACGGCGAGCTCGTCACCCGCGTGCCGCCCCACGAGCGCACGCTCGCCCACAGCCTCGGGTACGTGCCTCAGCTCGACAACGTCTTCGGTCCGCTGAGCGTCCACGAGAACCTGGAGATCGGCGGCGCCCGCCTCTCGCGCTCGGAGCGCCGCGCGCGCACGCGCGAGCTGCTCCGGCTCTACCCGCGCCTCGAGGAACGCTCGCGGGCGCGCGCCGACTCGCTCTCCGGGGGCGAGCGGCAGATGCTCGCGATCGCGCGGGCGCTGATGACGCGCCCGCGCCATCTGCTGCTGGACGAGCCGTCGGCCGGGCTCTCGCCCGCGGCCGTCGAGCAGCTGTTCGGGATGCTGGCCGAGATCCGCGAGCGCGAGGACGTGACGATCCTCGTGGTCGAGCAGAACGCCGCGCAGTCGCTCGCGGTGTCCGACCGGGGCCTCGTGATGGTCACCGGCGAGGTCGCGCTCGACGGGGATGCTCCCACCCTGCTCGATGACCAGCGCGTCTCCGAGCTCTACCTCGGCGGCGTGCCGGACGCGACCCCCGCGACCGCTTCCCGGGGGGCCTGAGCGCCGATGAAGCCGCGCCTCCCGGCAGCCACTTCGCCCAAGCACGGTATGCCAAGCGGTATGCAGACACAGGAGAAGATGCGATGACACTGTCCACGAGCTCCGCCAGGCGGTCCCAAGCGCGCCCCGCGGCCGCGCCGGGCGGCGGGACCTTCAAGGCGACGCAAGGGCGGGTCAGCTACGGCACCTCGATCGGGGTGCTGATGCTCGAGTGCAACATCCCGTTCGTTCCCGGCGACGTCGGCAACGCCTCGTCGTACGACTTCCCGGTCCAGTACCTGCTCGTCCCGGGCGCGACCGGCGACGCGGTCATCAACCGCCAGGACCCCGCGATAGCGCCGAGCTTCGTCGAGGCGGCGCGCCAGCTCGCCGACCAGGGCGTGCGGGCGATCACGGGCGACTGCGCGTACATGGGCGCCTACCAGCAGGCGGTCGCCGACGCCGTCGACGTGCCCGTCTTCCTGTCGAGCCTCATGCAGGTGCCGCTCGTGCTGAGCATGCTGCGCCGGCAGGACAAGCTCGCGGTGCTCGTCGCCAACGGCCGCACCGTCAGCGACCGGCTGCTGAGCACCGTCGGCATCACGCCGGAGATCGCCGAGCGCTGCGTCTTCCGCGGGCTCGAGGACAAGGAGCACTTCCGCTCCGTGATCCTCGAGGAGACCGGCGAGATGGACGTCGAGCGGATGGAGGCGGAGATGGTCGCGACCGCCCTCGAGCTGGTCGAGGACGAGCCGGCGGTCCGCGCCTTCCTCCTCGAGTGCTCGGACATGCCCCCCTACGGCGCGGCGATCCAGCGCGCCACGGGCCTGCCCGTCTTCGACTGGATCGGCTTCATCAACTACGTCCACCACGCGGTTGTTCGCACGCCCTACACCGGCTTCTTCTAGGCGAACCCGACAACGAACAGGAGCACCATGACCAAGAACGGCATCACCGCCATCAACCCCGACTCCCTGGGCCCCGCGATCGCGCCCTACTCGCAGGCGACCGTCGCCGGCAACCTGGTCTTCATCGCGGGCCAGGTCGCGCTCGACAAGGACAACAACGTGATCGCGCCCGGCGATGCGCGCGCCCAGACCGTCGCCACGCTCGAGCGCATCGAGACGCTCCTGAAGGAGGTCGGCGGCTCGCTCTCCGACATCGCGACGACGACCGTGTGGCTCACCGATCTCTCGCACTTCGCCGCCTTCAACGAGGGCTGGGCGGAGAAGTTCGGCGACCACCGCCCGGCGCGCGCGACGCTCCGCTCCGACCTCCTCATCGAGGGCTTGGTGGTCGAGATCCAGGCGACGGCCGTCCTGTCCTCCTGAGCGGACCGCCGGGCGGGAGGTAGCGCATCGTGAAGATCATCGTCCTGGGGGGCGGAGTGGCGGGCGTGACGACCGCCTACTACCTCGCCCGAGACGGCCACGAGGTCGAGGTGGTCGAGCAGGAGGACCGGCTCGCGGGCTGGGCCAGCTCGGGCAACGCCGGGCTGATCGCGCCCGGGCACTCGTTCGCCTGGGCGTCGCCCGCCGCGCCGAAGATGCTCGTGCGCTCCCTGCTCGGCGCCGAGACCGCCATTCGCCTCAAGCCGCGCCTCGACCCCGAGCTCGTCCGCTGGGGCCTGCGCTTCCTGCGCGAGTGCCCGAGCGATCGCGCGCAGCGCAACACGCTCGTCAAGCTGCGCCTCTGCCAGTACAGCCAGGCGCAGCTCGAGGCGCTCGCGGCCGAGGAGGCGATCGAGTACGGCGAGGGCGCGCGCGGCGTCTTCTACCTCTATCGGGACGCGCGCGAGCTCGAGGAGGGCGCGCGCAAGATGCGGCTGCTCCAGGACCACGGCCAGGACCAGGAGGTCCTCGACGCCGACGGCTGCGTGCAGCGCGAGCCCGCCTTCGCGCCCGTGCGCGACCGCATCGCCGGGGCGATCTACGGCAAGGACGACTTCAGCGGCGACTGCGAGCGCTTCACGAACGCGCTCGCGGAGGCGTGCAAGCGCAGGGGCGTGCGCTTCCGCCTCGGAACCCGCGTGGAGGCGCTCGAGGCCGTGGGCGACCACATCGCGGCCGTGCGCACCTCCGGCGGCCGTCTGCGCGCGGACGCCTACGTGCTCTCGCTGGGGGTGCACAGCCCGGCGATCTCGAAGACCGTCGGCCAGCAGCTGCCGATGTACCCCGCGAAGGGGTACTCGGTGACGTTCCCGATCCGCGACGCCCACGAGCCGCCGTCGCACGGAGGCGTCGACGAGGCCACGCTCGTGGCGTGGTCGAGCTTCGGCGACCGCCTGCGCATGTCGTCGACCGCCGAGTTCGCCGGTTACGGGCGAGGCTGGCAGGAGCGCGACTTCAACAACATCATGCGCGCCGCGCGCGAGCTGTTCCCGAACGCCGCGGACTACTCCGCCGGCGAGTACCGTGCGTGCCTGCGCCCGATGACGCCGGACGGGCCGCCGATCCTCGGCTACGGACGGCACGGGAACCTGCTCTACAACACGGGCCACGGGCACATGGGCTGGACCATGGCCTGCGGCACGGCGAAGATCGCCGCCGACCTGCTCCAGCGCCGCAAGCCCGACATCGACCTGCGCGGGATGGAGGTGCGGTCGTGAGCCGGCGCGCGCCCGCTCCGCCCGCTCCGCCGGCGCAGGCTCTGGCCGAGCCGGCGTCGCTCGAGCCCTGGACGCTGCTGGCGCCCGACGGCACCCTCGCGGAGGGCTACCGGCCGTCGCTGTCCGACGAGGAGCTGCTCGCCGCTTTCCGGCTGATGCTGCTCTCCCGCACGGTCGACCAGCGCGCCTTCTCGCTGCAGCGGCAGGGCCGGCTCGGGACCTTCTCGACAGTCGAGGGCCAGGAGGCGTCGGTCGTCGGCTCGGCGTTCGCGCTCGACCCCGCGCGCGACTGGGTGGTGCCGCAGTACCGCGAGCTGCCGGCGATGCTCCGCCAGGGATATCCGCTCACCCGCTTCTTCCTCTACTTCCGCGGCCACCCGATCGGCAACCAGATGCCCGAGGGCGTGCGCGTGCTGCCCTTCCAGATTTCGCTGGCCGCGCAGATCCCGCACGCGGTGGGGCTCGCGTGGGGCCTGCGTCAGCAGGGGAGCGACGCCGCGGTGATGACCTACTTCGGCGACGGCGCCTCCTCGGAGGGCGACGCCCACGAGGCGATGAACCTCGCGGGCGTCAGGCGCGCGCCGGTCGTCTTCCTGCTGCAGAACAACGGCTGGGCGATCTCGACGCCGGTGGCGAAGCAGACCGCCGCGCAGAGCTTCGCGCTGCGCGCGCCCGGCTACGGGTTCCCGGGCGTGCTGGTCGACGGCAACGACCTGTTCGCGGTGCACGAGGCGGCGCGCTGGGCCGTGGAGCGGGCGCGTGCCGGCGAGGGCCCGACGCTGATCGAGGCGCGCACCTACCGGCTCGGGCCGCACAACACCGCCGACGACCCGACGCGCTACGTCGACCCCGACGAGCTGCGCGCGCGGCGCGAGCTCGACCCGATCGTGCGCGTGCGGGCGTACCTGCGCGCGCGCCGGCTCCTGTCCGAGGCCGAGGAGGAGCAGCTCCGCTCGCAGCTCATGGACGAGGTGAACGCCGCCGTGGCGGAGGCGGAGGCGCACCCCGCCGCCGACCGGCGGCACATCTTCGAGCACGTCTATGCGGATCCGCCGCCGCGGGTGCGCGCCCAGCGCGAACGGGCGACGGCGGGCGAGGAGGTGCGCTGATGGCGGTGATGAACATGGTCGAGGCGATCCGCTCGACCCTCGACGCCGAGATGGCCCGCGACGAGCGCGTGATCCTGCTCGGCCAGGACATCGGGCACAACGGCGGCGTGTTCCGCGCGACCGACGGCCTGCAGGAGCGCTACGGGGAGGATCGCGTCGTCGACATGCCGCTCGCCGAGGGAGTGATCATCGGCGCGGCGGTCGGCCTCGCCGCGAGCGGCCTCATCCCGGTGCCCGAGCTCCAGTTCCTGGGCTTCGGGAGCCAGGCGTTCCACCAGCTCGAAGGCCAGGTGGCGCGCATGCGGTTCCGCTCCCAAGGGCGGTTCGGGATGCCGATGGTGATCCGCGCCCCGTTCGGCGGGAACGTCCGTACGCCGGAGCTCCACTCCGACGCGCACGAGGCGAAGTACGCGAACTCGCCAGGGCTCAAGATCGCGATGCCGGCCACCGCGGCGGACGCGAAGGGCCTGCTCACGCAGGCCCTGCGCGACCCCGATCCCGTGCTGTTCTGCGAGCCGCTGCGCGGGTACCGCCTGATCAGGGACGACGTCCCGGAGGGCGAGCACACGGTCCCGTTCGGGCGCGCGCGCGGCGCGCGCGAGGGGAGCGACGTCGCGATTGTGGCGTGGAGCGCGGCCGTGGTGGTCGCCGAGCAGGCGGCCGAGCTCGCCGCGCGCGAGGGGATCTCCTGCGGCGTGCTCGACCTGCGCACGCTCGTCCCGCTCGACGTCGACGCCCTGCGCGAGGCGGCCGCGGCCTGCGGGCGCGTCGTCGTCGTCCACGAGGCGCCGTACACGAGCGGCTTCGGCGCGGAGGTCGTCGCGACCGTCCAGCAGGAGGCGTTCTGGAGCCTCGAGGCGCCGCTCGCGCGCGTCACGGCCTACGACACGCCGTACCCGATCGCCGCGGTCGAGCACCAGTACCTACCCGACGCCGAGCGCGTGCTCGCGGCGGTGCGCACGGCCATGGAGGCATAGATGAGCGCGTACGAGTTCAAGCTCCCTGACGTCGGCGAGGGCATCGATGCCGCCCAGCTCATCGAGTGGAAGGTCGCGGTCGGCGACCCGGTTAAGGAGGACGAGCCGCTCGCCGAGGTCGAGACGGACAAGGCCATCGTCGTCCTCCCGTGCCCGGCGGACGGCGTCGTCGCCGAGCTGCGCTTCGAGCCCGGCGACGAGATCCCCGTCGGCGAGGTGATCGCGGTGATCGAGAGCGCAGCGGGCGCGGAGGGCGCGCCGCCGTCCAGGCCGCCGGAGAGGGCGCCGGTCCCCGCAGGCCGCGGGGACGGCGCCGCGTCGGCGCCCCAGCCGGCCGCTGCGGCCACGGGCGCCGCGGCCCCGCGCCGGCCGCTCGCCTCGCCCGCGACGCGCAGGCGTGCGCGCGAGCTGGGCGTCGACCTCGCCGCGGTGGCCGGCAGCGGCCCCGGCGGCCGCATCCTGCGCGAGGACGTGGAGGCGGCGGCGGGCGCCGGGGGCGCGCGTCCTGCGCCGTCCGCGTCGAGCGCGGCGTCGCGGACCGCGCCGTCCGGCGAGACGCGGACGATCCCCTTACGTGGCGTGCGCAAGACGATCGCCCAGCGCCTCACCGAGGCCTGGCAGACGATCCCGCACGTCATCGACTACCGCGAGGTCGACGCCGGCGCGCTGCTCGAGGCCCGCGACGCGCTGCGCGCGCGCGCCGCGGCGCGCGGCGACGAGCGGCTCGCCAAGGCGATCACGCTCACGCCGCTGATCGTGAAGATCACCTGCCGGGCGCTCGCCGAGCACCCGTACGCGAACGCCTCGGTGGACATGGAGCGCGGGGAGATCGCCCTCCACGGCAGCTACCACATCGGGATCGCCACCTCGGCGCCGGACGGGCTGATGGTCCCCGTGGTCCGCGACGCCGACGGCAAGACGCTGACTGAGCTTGCGCTCGAGATCGCGGCGCTCGCCGAGGCGGCGCGCGAGCGCCGGCTCGCGCCCGAGCAGCTGCGTGGGGCGACCTTCACGGTGAACAACTTCGGCGCGCTCGGGATCTGGCTCGGGACGCCGATCATCAACCCGCCGGAGGTCGCGAACCTCGGCATCGGGCGCCTCGAGCGTCGACCGGTCGCGCGCGGCGACGAGGTGGTCATCCGCCCGATCCTCCCGCTCTCGGTCTCGGGCGATCACCGCGTGCTGGACGGCGACACGCTCGCCGCCTTCGTCTCGCGGATGGTGGAGTTGATGGAGCAGCCGGTCCTGCTGCTCGAGGAGGCGCGCTGATGGTCGTCGGCGAGCTGGCCGAGCCCGTCGACCTGCTGGTGGTAGGCGGCGGCCCCGGCGGCTACGCCGCCGCGCTGCGCGCCGCGCAGCTCGGGCGCGAGGTCACGCTCGTGGAGCGCGGAGGCCCGGAAGCGCTCGGCGGGTCGTGCCTGCATGTCGGCTGCATTCCGTCCAAGGCGCTGATCGAGCTCGCCTCGGGCGTCGAGCGCACGCGCGCGCTCGGCGCCGCCGGGCTCGTCTGCCCGGAGGTCTCCGTGGACCTGGGGCGCTTCCAGGAGTGGAAGCGCGGGATCGTCGCCGGGCTCGCCGGCGGCGTCGAGCAGCTCTTGTCGCGCCGCGGCGTGCGGGTCGTCCACGGGTCGCTTCGGTTCAACCAGCCCGGCCGCGCCGCGCTCACCACGCCGGACGGCGACGTGCGCTTCCTCGAGTTCCGCCAGGCGATCGTCGCCACCGGCTCGCGCCCGGTCGAGCTCGCCGCGCTGCCGTTCGACGGCGAGCGCGTCCTCGACTCGACGGGCGCGCTGGCGCTCGACGCCGTCCCGGCGTCCGTCGCGGTGGTGGGCGCGGGCTACATCGGCCTCGAGCTCGGCACCGCGCTTGCGAAGCTCGGCGCCAGCGTGACGATCGTCGAGGCGCTCGACCGGATCCTGCCGACGGTGGACGCGGCGCTGGCTGCGCCCGTCGAGCGCCGGCTCCGCGGGCTCGGAATCGAGCTATGCCTCGGCGCGCTGGCGCGCGAGCTGGGTGACCGCGAGCTCGTGCTCGAGACCCCGGACGGGGAGCGGCGAGTCCCGGCCGAGCGCGTGGTCGTCGCCGTCGGGCGGCGGCCGAACACGGACGATCTCGGCCTGCCGGAGGCCGGCGTCCAGGTGGGTCCCGACGGGCTCATCCCCGTCGGCCCGGACCGTCGGGCGACCGAGCGCGTGGCGGCGATCGGCGACGTGGTCGCGGGGCCGGCGCTCGCGCACAAGGCGATGCGCGAGGGGATCGTCGCGGCCGAGGCGCTCAGCGGCGAGCCCGCCGAGTTCGACCCGGCGGCGATCCCCGCCGTCGTCTTCAGCGATCCCGAGATCGCGACGGCCGGCCTGACCGAGGCGGAGGCGCGCGCCGAGGGCCTGGACGTGCAGGTGTCCACGTTCCCCTGGGCGGCCTCCGGTCGGGCCAGGACGCTCGGCGAGCGCGACGGGTTCGTGCGGCTGGTCGCCGACCGGGCCAGCGACCGGATCGTCGGCGTGCACGCCGTCGGGCCCCACGCCTCCGAGCTTGTCGCCGAGGGGACGCTGGCGATCGAGATGGTCGCTTCGCCCGACGACGTCGCCGGCACGATCCACGCCCACCCGACCCTGAGCGAGGCGCTCGGCGAGGCGGCGGAGGTGCTGGCGGGGCGGCCGCTGCACGTCGTCACGTGAGCGGGACGAGCAACGCGTCCACGGAAAGGAGCGTGTCGGACATGAGCCGCAGGAACGGGTCGGAGTGGTCGCTGGACGAGCGCGTGGCGATCGTCACCGGGTCATCCGCCGGGATCGGGCGGGCCATCGCCCGCGAGCTCGCGGCCTGGGGCGCGACGGTCGTCGTCAACGCCCGGGCCGACGAGCGGCTGCGCCCGGTGATAGAGGAGATCGAGTCGCAGGGCGGAAGCGCGCTGGCGGTCGCGGCCGACCTCTCGACCCCCGACGGTCCCACGAGGCTCGTCGAGCGCGCGGTCGAGGAGCTCGGGCGCGTCGACATCCTCGTCAACAACGCCGGCCACGGCATGATCGCGCCGTCCGAGGATCTGCCTCGGGAGGACTGGGAGAGGACGCTCGACCTGCTGCTGACGGCGCCCTTCCTCTGCGCCCAGGCCGCCGGGCGCCACATGCTCGAGGCCGGGCGCGGCGTCATCGTGAACGTCTCGTCGATCGTCGGACACGTCGCGCTGCCCCGCCGCGCCGCGTACGCGACGGCGAAGGCGGGGCTGATCGGGCTCACGAAGACGCTCGCCGCCGAGTGGGCGGACCGCGGGGTCCGCGTGGTGTCCGTCGACCCGGCCTACATCGCGACGGAGTTCATCCAGGTCAGCATGAGCCGCGACAACTTCGACAAGTCGGTGCTCGAGCGCCGCACTCCGCTGGGCCGCCTCGGGAGCCCCGAGGAGGTGGCCCGCGCCGTCGCCTTCCTGGCCTCCGACGCGGCCTCCTACATCACCGGCAGCAGCGTGCTCGTGGACGGCGGCTGGCTCGCGTACGGCGGCTGGTGACGCCGACGTCCGCGCCCGGCGCCGGGCCGGGTCGCCCTCAGCCGGAGAGCGCGGTCTGCTCCGCGCGCAGCGCCAGCTCGAGCACGCCCTCCCCGAAGTTCCGCAGGAAGGGGTCGTCCGTCATCCCGGCGAGCGCGCGCTTGTAGTTGCCCTCCATGAACACGACCGCCTTCCACAGGGCGAGGACCGTGTACCAGCGCAGGTCGTGCGCCGACCTGCCGGAGCGCTCCTCGTAGCGCGCCACGAGCTCCTCGCGCGTCGGGAAGCCCTCCGCCCGGGTCGCGGGGCTCAGGTCGAACAGCCCGCCGCTCGGATCGCCGGCTTGACTCCATGTCGCGCAGAGGTACCCGACGTCGGCGAGCGGGTCGCCGATCGTGGCCATCTCCCAGTCGAAGACCGCGACGAGTCGCGCGGGGGCGCTCCTCGCGAACATCGTGTTGCCGAGCCGGTAGTCGCCGTGGACGATCGTCGGCGCGGGCGAGGCGGGGAGGTTCTTCCGCAGCCAGGCGCCGACGCGCTCGACGGCGGGGACCTCGCGGGTCTTGTTGTGCTGCCAGAGATCGCTGAAGCGCCGCACCTGCCGCTCGAGGTAGCCCGCCGGCCTGCCGAGCCCCTCGAGACCGGCGGCGCGCCAGTCGACGGCGTGCAGCTCGACGAGCGTGTCGACGAGCTCCTCGCCGATTCGCCGCCGCTCGGAAGGGGTGTCGAGCACGGCCGGCAGCGCGCTCGTGATGACTTCGCCCTCGACCCTGTCCATGACGTAGAACGGCGCGCCGATCACCCGCGCGTCGTCGCAGACGCAGAGCACGCGCGGCACCGGCACCGGGGTGCGCTCGAGCGCGCGCAGGACGCGCGCCTCCCGCAGCACGTCGTGAGCGCTCGGGGGCAGCGGCGGCCGCGGCGGCCGGCGCAGCACCAGCTCGCGCCCGTCGCGGCGGATCAGGTAGGTGACGTTGGAGTGCCCCTCGCCCACGGGCTCTACGTCGAGACGGTCGCCCGACCCGAGCCCGTGCCGGTCGAGGAAGGCGAGCAGCGGCTCGACGACGAGCAGCGGCGGTCGGGCGTTGCGCGCGCCTTCGGCGTGCGTGCGGACGACGTCGTCGGGGGCGATCGCGTGCGCGCCCATCAGGCGAGGTCTCCGCAGCCTCGCTTGGTCGACTCCCCCGCGGCGGCGAGCTTGAGCAGCTCGCGCGCGATCGTCATCCGGTGGACCTCGCTGGCGCCGTCGTAGATGCGCGCGGCGCGGGCGTCCACGTACCACTGCGCGATCGGCTCGTCGGTGGCGATGCCGTGCGAGCCGAAGGCCTGCACCGCCCGGTCTAGCACGCGGCCGAGCGCCTCCGACACGAACGTCTTGACCATCGCGACCTCCTGGCGGTGGGGCAGGCCGTGCTCGAGCTTCCAGGCGCAGTGCAGGACCATCAGCCGCGAGGCGTAGAGGTCCATCGCGCTGTCGGCGAGGAAGAACTGCAGCGCCTGGTGCTGGGCAAGCTGCCTGCCGAACGCCTCGCGCTCGAGCAGGCGCCGGGCGGTGAGGTCGAGCGCGCGCTGGGCGACGCCGATCCAGCGCATCGCGTGCGCGAGTCGGCCGCCGGCGAGGCGCTTCTGGGCGATCACGAACCCCTCGCCCTCGCCCCCGAGCAGGTTCTCGAGCGGCACGCGCACGTCGCGCAGCTCGATCTCGGGGTGGCCCCCGGCGTAGTGGGCGCCGACGATGCCCGGGTCGCGCACGACGCGCCAGCCGGGGGTGTCGGTCGGGACGACGATGAGGGAGTAGTTGCGGTGCCCGCGCCGGTCGTCGTCGCCGGTCTTCGCGACGACGATCGCGAAGGCCGCCCCCTCGGCGCCCGTGATGAACCACTTGCGCCCGTTAAGCACCCAGCTGTCGCCGTCGCGCACCGCCGTCGTGCGCAGGTTGGTCGGGTCGGAGGAGGCGACATCGGGCTCGGTCATCGCGAAGCACGAGCGCACGCGGCCCTCGGCGAGCGGGCGCAGCCAGCGCTCCTGCTGCTCCCTGGTGCCGGCGATCAGCAGCGTGTGCATGTTGCCCTCGTCGGGCGCCATCGCGTTGAGCCCCAGCGAGGCGAGCATGCTGACGCCGCACTCCTGGCTGATGAGCGCCATCCCCAGCGGGCCGACGCCGAGCCCTCCCCAGTCCTGGGGAAGGTGCGGCGTGTAGATGCCGCGCTCGCGCGCGCGCTCGCGGAGGCGCTCGACGACGTCCCACGAGGCCAGCACGTCGGTCGGGTGGGCGAGCTCGGCCTCGGCCGGGATCACGTCCTCGGCGATGTAGGCGCGCACGCGCTCGAGCAGCTCCGCGAGCTCGGGCGGGACGCGGAAGTCGATGGTGGGCGCGGCCGGCGCCGCGGCAGCGGTCGTAGTCACGGGGTCCTCCATGAGCGAGCGGGCAAGGATAGCCCGCATGCTACCTCGCGTACCGGCTCGTATGCAAAGCCCCACCCGGCCGTCCGGCGCCGCCGCTCGGTGCGAGCTGCGCGTCGCTCAGGCGGTCGCGCGCCGCCCCTGCTGCTCGGCCTCGCCGGGGCGCCCGAACAGCCCGTGCAGGAGCGCGTTGACGACGCCCACCACGATCGCGGCGAGCGCGCCCCACCAGAAGGTCTCGATCTCGAAGTCGCCCACGATCCAGTCGGTGATGTAGAGCATCAGGATGTTGATGAGGAAGTAGAAGACCCCGAGAGTGACGATGATGAACGGGATCGACAGCACGGTGAGCACGGGCTTCACCAGCATGTTGGCGGCGGTGAAGACCACGCCCGCGATGAGCAGCGTCCACCAGCTGTCGCCGTAGGAGACGCCCGACAGGAGCCAGGCCGCGACGAACAGCGCCACGACGTTGAAGGCCCATGTGATCGCGAAGCGCCCCAACGGTTGGATGTTAGGGGCTCCGCGGGCGGGCGGCAGGCGCGCCTCAGCTGGCGCGCCGCGTCACCACTCGTGCCCGACGAGCACCGGCTCTGGCCGCAGGCGCACGCCGAACGCCGCCTCGACGCCGGCGGCGATCTCGCGGGCGAGCGCGAGCAGCTCGGCGGTGGTGCCGCCGCCGCGGTTCACGAGCGCGAGCGTGTGCTTCGACGAGATCCCGACGCGGCCGTCACCGTAGCCCCTGTGGAAGCCGGCGCGCTCGATCAGCCAGGCGGCGGAGGTCTTCACGCGCCCGCCGGGCTCGGGGAACGCCGGTGGGCGCGTCTCAGGGCCGAGGCGCTCCCGCGCGCGCCGCTTAAGCGCCTCGAAGTCCTCGCGGCTCAGGATCGGGTTCGTGAAGAACGAGCCGGCGCTCACGGAGTCCGGGTCCGCGGGGTCGACCACCATCCCCTTCGAGCGCCGCAGCGCGAGCACCGCCTCGCGCGCGTCCGCCAGCGGCACGCGCTCGCCGAGCCCGACGTCGAGGGCGCGGGCAAGCTCGGCGTAGCGGATCGGCTCCGACTCGCGGGCGCGCGCCAGGAGGTAGGTGACCGCGAGCACGACGTGGCGGTCGCCGCCCCTGAGCGCGCTCGTGCGGTACGCGAAGCGGCAGGCCTCCGGCGGCAGCGTGACGATCTCGCCGGTGCGGCGATCGAGCACCCGCACGGCGGTGATGACCGAGCTCACCTCCTCGCCGTAGGCGCCGACGTTCTGGATCGGCGTCGCGCCCGCGGAGCCCGGGATGCCGGAGAGGCACTCGAGCCCGGCGAGCCCCTCGAGGACCGTCGTCGCCACGACGGCGTCCCACGGCTCGCCGGCCTGCACGGTGAGCGACACGCGCCCGTCGGGCTCGAGCCGCCGCTCGACCCCGCGCGTGCGCACGCGGACGACCGTGCCGTGGAACCCCTCGTCGGCGACCACCACGTTGCTGCCGCCCGCGAGGACGAGCACCGGCTCGCCCGCACGGTCGGCCTCGCGCACGGCGGCGATCAGCTCCTGCTCGCTGCCTGCCTCGACGAGCCTCTTCGCGGGACCGCCGAGCCGCAGGGTCGTGAGCGGCGCGAGCGCCGCCCGGGAACCTGTCGTGGGCGCAGACGACACCGCGCGCATCCTGGCAGGTGTCGCGCGCCGCGTCGCGTGCGGCCCGGCCGGGATGAGAGGGTTGTTGCATGAGCACCGTCCGCGAAGCCACCTTCGAGCTGTTCCGCACGCACGGCATGACGACGATCTTCGGCAACCCGGGGTCGACCGAGCTGCCGATGCTCGCCGACTTCCCAGAGGACTTCACGTACGTGCTCGCGCTGCACGAGGCCGTGGCGGTCGGGATGGCCGACGGCTACGCGCAGGCGAGCGGGCGCGTCGCGCACGTGAACCTCCACACCGCGCCCGGGCTCGGCAACGCGATGGGGGCGATCTTCAACGCCCAGGCGAACAAGTCGCCGCTGCTCGTCACCGCGGGCCAGCAGGTGCGCGCGCACATCACCATGGGCGCCAACCTCACGAACCGCGACGCCGTGCGCGTGCCGCACCCGTTCGTGAAGTGGAGCTACGAGCCGCCGCGCGCGCAGGACGTCCCCGCCGCGATCGCGCGCGCGATCCACCACGCCTCGCTGCCGCCCGCGGGGCCGGCGTTCGTGTCGCTGCCGATGGACGACTGGGCCGAGGAGGTCGACGACGGGGACGTCGCGCCGACGCTCGCACGCAGGGTCGCCGGCCGCGCCATGGCCGATCCCGATGAGGTGCGCGCGCTCGCGCGCCGGCTCGAGCAGGCGCGGAGCCCCGTGCTCGTCGCGGGGCCGGACGTGGACGCGAGCGGCGCCTGGGACGCCGCCGTGGCGCTCGCGGAGCGCTGCCGGCTGCCGGTGTGGGCCACGCCCGCTCCCGGCGGCGGCCGGCTCGGCTTCCCCGAGGCGCACCGTTGCTTCCGCGGCGTGCTGCCCCCGGCGATCGGACCGCTCGCGGAGGCGCTCGCGGGCCACGACCTGATCCTCGTCGTCGGCTCCTCGGTGTTTCCGTACTACCCCTACGTCCCCGGTTCGCCGCTGCCCGAGGGCGCCCGGCTCGTGGCGATCACGAGCGACCCCGATGAGGCGGCGCGCGCGCCGGTCGGCGACGCGCTCGTGGCGGACGTGAGGCTGACGCTCGAGGCGCTCGTCGCGGAGGTGGCGGAGTCGGCCCGGCCCGAGCCCGAGCCGCTGGGCGACCCGCCGCCGGTCGAGGACGCCGACCCGCCGAGCGCGTCCGCGGTCCACGCCGCGCTCGGCGAGCTCCTGCCCGCCGACGCGATCGTCGTGCTTGAGTCGCCCACGAGCACGCTGGCGCTGCGCAACCGCCTGCGGATCTCGCGCCCGGGCAGCTACTTCTTCGCCGCGGGGGGCGGCCTCGGGTACGGCCTCGCCGCCGCGATCGGGGTGCAGCTCGCCCACCCCGGCCGGCCGGTGGTCTGCGTGCTCGGCGAGGGGTCGGTGCAGTACGCCGTCACCGGCCTCTGGACCGCCGCCGCCTACCGCGTCCCGGTCACATTCCTCGTGCTCCAGAACCGCGAGTACGGGATTCTCAAGTGGTTCGCGGCGGCGGCGCAGGCGGAGGGCGCGCCGGGGCTCGACCTGCCCGGCCTCGACTGCGCGGCGATCGCGTCGAGCTACGGGGTCCGCTCGGCGAAGGCGGCCGGCGTCGGGCAGCTGCGGGCCGAGCTCTCCGACGCGATCGCGGCGAGCGAGCCGCGGCTCGTCGAGATCGCCGTCGAGCCGGGCATGGCGCTCTTCTGAGCTCAGCCGCGGCTCGAGCTCTCCCAGATGTTGATGCCCGCGTCGACCGCGTGCCGGTCGATCTCGCGCAGCTCCTCGTCGGAGAAGTCGAGGTTGCGCAGCGCGCCGAGGCTGTCCTCGAGCTGCTCGACGGTGCGTGCCCCGATCAGCGACGAGGTCACGCGCGGATCGCGCAGCGTCCACGCGATCGCCATCTGCGCGAGCGACTGGCCGCGCCGCGCGGCGATCTCGTTGAGCGCGCGGACGCGCGCGAGGTTCTCGTCGCTCAGGAACTCGCGCTTGAAGAAGAAGGAGTTCCTGGCGGCGCGCGAGTCCTCGGGGATCCCGTTCAGGTACTTGTCGGTGAGCATGCCCTGCGCGAGCGGCGAGAACACTATGCAGCCGACGCCCTCGCGCTCGAGCACGTCGAGCAGGTCGTCCTCGATCCAGCGGTTGAGCAGCGAGTAGGAGGGTTGGTGGATCAGGAGCGGCGTGCCCATCTCGCGCAGGATCCGCACCGCCTCGGCGGTGCGGCTCCCCGAGTACGACGAGATGCCGACGTAGAGCGCCTTGCCCTGCCGCACCGCCGAGTCGAGCGCGCCGAGGGTCTCCTCGAGCGGCGTGTCGGGGTCGAAGCGGTGCGAGTAGAAGATGTCGACGTAGTCGAGCCCCATGCGCCGGAGGCTCTGGTCGAGGCTCGCGAGCAGGTACTTGCGCGAGCCCCACTCGCCGTACGGGCCGTCCCACATGATGTAGCCCGCCTTCGTGGAAATGATCAGCTCGTCGCGCCACGGCCGCAGGTCCTCGCGCAGGATGCGGCCGAAGTTGATCTCCGCCGAGCCCGGCGGCGGGCCGTAGTTGTTCGCGAGATCGAAGTGCGTGACGCCGAGGTCGAAGGCCCGCCGCAGGATCGCGCGCTGGGTCTCGAGCGGCTGGTCGTCGCCGAAGTTGTTCCACAGGCCGAGCGAGATCGCGGGCAGCTGCAGGCCGCTGCGGCCGCAGCGGCGGTAGGGCATCCGGTCGTAGCGGTCGGGGGCGGGGGAGTAGGTCATGGCCCTATTCTCGCTCGCCGCCAGCCGGACGCGGCCCGGTGCCGCGCGGGCTCTTCCCGCAAGCTGCGGACATCCGTGGGCGCACGGGTGGTACGGATGTACTGCCCCTGGTACGGTCGCATCGGGTCCGTGCGCGGTTCCCGTCGGGGCCGCCCGGGGACACCGAAGGAGGGACAGGACGTCCAACCGCCGCAGCGAGGGTCCCGCAGCGCGAGCGGGATCCTCGCCTTCGAGCGGCGCATCGGCGCAGCCGCAGGCTCAGCCGATCACGTTCCGCACCATGACGGAGTAGCCGAGGCGCTGCCCGTTGCGGTTCGGGTGGTAGCTCTCGCTGACGGGGTTCGAGAGCCCGTTGATCCACTCGCTCGACGAGCAGATCGCGTGCCCGGTGAAGGGAGGAATCGCGTCGAGGAACGTGAAGCCGGCCGCCGTGGCGCGCGCCTTCGTCACGTCGCGCAGCAGGTCGGCGGTCGCGTTGAGCTTGTTCTCCTCGTCGGTGCTGATGCGCGAGAGCAGGTTGCACGTCTGCCCGTTGAACAGCCGCGGGTACCCGAGCACGAGCACGCGCGCGCCCGGCGCCCGCTGCTTGATCGCCGCGTACACCTGGTCGAGCTTGGCCGGCAGCGTGTTCCTGATGTAGCTCTGGGCGTTGGCGATGTCGCCGTCGCACGTGTAGGGCCACGGCAGCGCGCACTGCGAGATCACGCTCGAGAAGCCGGCGTCGTTGCCGCCGATCGTGATCGTCACGATGTTCGTGCTGCTGGTCACGTACTGCACCTGGTTGGCCAGCACGTCGCTCGTCTTCGCCCCCGAGCAGGCAACGAACGTGAGGTCGGTGTTCGGGCGCTCGCGATCGATGATCGCGGGGTAGGCGTACGGGCTCCGCTGACACGTCGAGTCGAGCGAGTAGTCGCGCGTGCCGACCCCGGACGAGTACGAGTCGCCGAGCGCGACGTACCTGTCGTTCGCGACCGCCGGCGCGGCGCCGGCGAGCGCGACGACCACAGCGAGCGTCGGCACGAGCCGGCGCAGGGCGTGCTGCATCCCTCTCCCCCTATTCCTCTATTGGTGGGCTAGCGCTTAGCGCTGTCGGGATGCTAACCGCGCATCGGGGCGCGGCGCAAGGGCGACCTCAGCCGCGCGTGGCCTCTGTCGCCTCGAGGGCCTCGGGCCGCCAGCCCGGGCCGCGGAACGCGAGCGCGAGCTTGGTGCGCAGGTCGGGGGCGCGCCGAATGTCGTGCCAGAGGGCGATGTACTCGTGGAAGGCGACGCGCACCGGCTTGAAGGTGCGGATGTTCTTCGTCAGCCCGTAGCGGACGCGCTCCCCCTCGGGCTCGAAGGTGCCGAAGAGCCTGTCCCAGACGATCAGGATGCCGCCGTAGTTGCGGTCGAGGTAGACCTCGTTCGACCCGTGGTGCACGCGGTGGTGGCTCGGGGTGTTGAGCACGGCCTCGAGCGGACGGGGCAGCCTGCCGACGCGCTCGGTGTGCAGGAAGAACTGGTAGATCAGGCTCCAGCTCTGGGCGAGCAGGACCATCCACGGCGCGAAGCCCACCAGCGGCAGCCAGAGCCAGAACGGGAAGTAGGTCATCGGGACCCAGGTCTGCCGCAGCGCCGTCGAGAAGTTGTAGTGCTGGGAGCTGTGGTGCACCACGTGGCTCGCCCAGAAGAGGCGGCTCTCGTGCGAGACGCGGTGGAACCAGTAGTACGAGAGGTCGTCGGCGAGGAACAGCAGCACCCAGGTCCACCAATGGTGGGGCGAGAGCCGCAGCGGCGTGAGCTCGTAGAGGGCGGCGTAGGTAGCGACGACCGCGAGCTTCCAGACCGCGTTGATGAGCACGTTGCCGAGGCCCATCGCCAGGCTCGTGCGCGTGTCGCGCGGGTCGTAGCCGACGAAGCGGTCGTCCTGGACGTGGCGGAACGATGCCCACTCGGCCACGAGCAGCAGCAGGAAGAACGGGATCGCGTAGTAGAGGATCTGGACCATCAGGCACCCTCCCCTGCGACCGCCGCGAGCGTGCGGTCGAGCAGGCGGCGCGCGGTGCGCTCGGCGCGGCGCGGGTCGCGCCCTGCCGCGGCGCGCGCGAGCTCGGCGACCGCGCGCGCGTCGTCGACCTCCGCCGCGTAGATCCCCGGGTCGACGCCGCGGCCGTGCCGGGCGCCCACGAGGCTGTTGAGGGCGAGCCGGTAGGCGAGGTTGCGGCTGCCCTCGACGATCAGCTCCCAGAGGCGCTCGTAGCGCTCGAGGCGCTCCTCGTAGGAGGGCTCGGGCGGCGCCTCGCCGAGCGCGCGCAGCTCTCCGCGCAGCCCGTCGTCCGCGCGCAGCGCGCAGAGGCGCGCGGCGTCTGCGCCGACCGAGGCGCGGATCTCCGCCACCGAGCGGATCAGCTCGCGGCGCTCGGAGGCGCCGCCGAGCGACCCCAGGTCGGCGAGCAGCTCGAGCCCGCCCGTCGCGCGCCAGTCGAGCACGCGGGTCGCGCCGCCGTGCGAGACGCGCACGAGCCCGGCCTGCTGGAGGCGCTTGAGCGCCTCGCGCACGGCGTGGCGGTTGACGCCGTGGCGCTCGGCGAGGGCGCGCTCCGACGGCAGCGCGTCGCCGGGCGCGAGGCGGCCCGAGAGGATCTGGCCGCGCAGGCGGTCGTGCACGGCGTCGGAGGCGAGCCGGCGGGCGGCGGGGCTTGGCTTCGAGGCGGTCACGAGCACTGGTCCAACCAGTTGGCCGGGCAGTGTAGCGCCCGGCGGCGGCCGTCGGCAAGCCCCGGCCCGCGGGGACCGACGAGCAGCCGCGTTAGGCTCGGGCCGGTGCAGGCGCAGCCAGCAATCCTCGCCCGCGGACCGTGGGCGCCCGAGCGAGTGGACGTGACGTGGCTCGAGCGGCCGTACGAGCCTCCGCTCGACGTCGCGCGCCGCGCCGACGCAGCGGTGGAGGCGCTGCGCGCGCGGGGATCGCCCGCCCATGACGGCATGGCGGCGAGGCTCGCGTCCTGGCGCGGCACCCCGGAGCGCCTCGCGCTCGAGCTCCAGCCCTCGCGCTGGGCGCTCCGCCTCGTGGAGGGAGACGGCGCCGCGCACAGCCTCACCGCGCTCTGCGTCGTGCGCAGCGAGGACGGCCGCTGGCTCGCGGGGCGGCGCGCGTCCTGGCTTGCGTCGTGGCCGGGGCGCTGGGCGCTCGGCGCGGGCGGCGCGGTGGAGGTGGGCGAGAACCCCGCGGTCACGCTCGCGCGCGAGCTCGAGGAGGAATGGCAGCTCGAGCCGGTGTCGCTCAGCGTCGAGGCGCTCGTGTCGCTGCCGACCGGGCTCGCGATGCTCGTCGGCCTCGCCACCGTCGCCCGGGACGCCGAGCCCGTGCCCGACCACGAGCACGACGAGCTCGCCTGGTGGCCGGCCGACGTGGACGCCTGGCCGGCGGAGGGGGACGAGCGCCTGCGCACGCTCGCACGGGCCGTCGCGGCCCGCTCATAACGCTCTTATATACCCTGGTTATGTATCCCAGCCCCGCCGCCAGCCGTCCACGGACAGCGCCGAGCTCGCGGCCGAGCTCGCGCCCCGCCTGGCGCGGCTCTTCAGGCTGCTCCTGAGCCAGACCTCCGAGCTCAGCCGCACCTCGGTCTCGCTGCTCGCCACGCTGCGCGACGGCGGCCCGCGGCGGATCACCAAGCTCGCCGAGATCGAGCGGGTCACGCAGCCCGCCATGACGAGCCTCGTGTCGCGCCTCGAGGAGCGCGGCTTCGTGGAGCGGCTGCGGGACGAGGGGGACCGGCGGCGCGGTCAAGGTCGCGCATGGCGGGGAGCGTCGTCGACGAGGTCGGCCGCCGGGCGTCGAGCCACGTGCTGATCGTGAACACGGCAGCCGTCGAGCGCGCCGCGGCTCAGCGGCCCGCGCCGCTCCGCGACGGGCGTTTGCCTGCCATCGACCGGAGGTAGCCACACCTCAGTCGACCGAAGGAGGCAGCGAATGCCGGCGAAGAGCGAGGAACTGCCGAGCACCATCGCGCGCTCGCCCAGGAAGGTCCGGGAGACCTACGAGAAGGCGCTCGACCGCGCGCACAAGCAGTACGACAGCGAGCGGCGCGCCCACGCCACCGCCTGGGCCGCGGTGAAGAACGTCGCGGAGAAGAAGGGCGACCGCTGGCAGCTCAAGCGCAGGACGGGTCCCTCGGACGAGCAGGCGGCGCGCGAAGGGAGCGAGGCGCGCCGGCGCCCGCGCAGGACCCGCGGCGGCGTGAACGCGGCGAAGTCGAAGCAGGAGCTCTACGAGGACGCCCGACAGGCCGACATCGGCGGCCGCTCGCGCATGACCAAGGACGAGCTCGTCGACGCGCTCGAGACGCACAGTCGGCGCGCGACCGCGAAGGCCCGCCGCTGAGCTTTCGGGCCGCCCGCGGCGGGGCGATCTCGGCGAAGATCGAGCCCGCGGCGGTTCGACAGGCGGGCGAAACGCCCGGGGCCTGATTTCCGACACGCGTCCAAAGACCGGGCGCTCGAGCGGACCTAGCTTGCCTCCAGTCGTCGATCGCGTCGACCGGAGGCCCTGCACGGGTGCCTCGGGCGGCGCGGAAGGAGGGCTCGCATAGATGAGAGCTGATCTTCGCCGTCGCGCCCTGCGCGCCCTCGCGTCCTGCGGGGCCGCTCTGCTCGCGGCGCCCGCGGCCGCTTCCGCCGCGGACGGCCCGAGCCTGTCGGACGCCGTCTCGAGCGTGAACACCACCTGGGTGATCGTCGCGGGCGTGCTGGTGATGTTCATGCAGGCCGGGTTCCTGCTGCTCGAGGTCGGCTTCTCGCGCATGAAGAACGCGGGTGCCGGCGTGGCCAAGATCCTCGTGAACTTCTCGATCGCGTCGATCGCCTACTGGGCGCTGGGCTTCGCGCTCGCGTTCGGCGGTGCCGGCACGATCGCGGGGACGCACGGCTGGTTCCTGAACGTCGGGCACACCGCCGCCGAGGCGGCGAAGGACATCCCGCTGCTCGGCGCCTACGACATCAGCCCGGGCGCGCTCCTGTTCTTCCAGTTCGTGTTCTGTGCGGTGTCGCTGGCGATCGTCTGGGGCACCACGCTCGAGCGCATCAAGTTCGCGGCGTACGTCGTGTACGCGGTGATCTTCAGCGCGCTCATCTACCCGATCGTGAGCCACTGGATCTTCGGCGGCGGCTGGCTGCAGGCCAACCTCGGCATGCAGGACTTCGCCGGCTCGACGGTGGTCCACCTGATCGGCGCGACGGGGGCGCTCGCGGCGCTGCTGCTGCTGGGCCCGCGCCGCGGGAAGTTCGGGCCCGACGGCAAGCCGCGCGTGATCCCCGGCCACTCCATGCCGCTCGTGGGCCTCGGCGTGCTGATCCTCTGGCTCGGCTGGTTCGGGTTCAACCCGGGCTCCACGCTCGGGGCGATCGGCAACCGCTTCGCCGAGGTCGTGCTCGTCACGAACCTCGCGGCGGCGGCCGGCGTGATCGCGGCGGCCGCGACGATCTGGCTGCTGCGCAAGACAGTCGACATCGGCATGGTCGGCAAC
Organism: Thermoleophilaceae bacterium; assembly: GCA_019683805.1. Taxonomy (GTDB): domain Bacteria; phylum Actinomycetota; class Thermoleophilia; order Solirubrobacterales; family Thermoleophilaceae; genus JADGHQ01. The sequence goes on along the minus strand of JADGHQ010000020.1, from coordinate 9,570 downwards.
GGCGCGATCGCCGCGCTCGTGGCGATCACCGCCCCGTCCGGCTACGTGGAGTACTGGGCGGCTCCGATCATCGGGGCCGTGGCCGGGGTGATCGTGGTGGTGGGCGTGCTCGCGATCGACAGGGTGCTCGACGACCCGGTGGGGGCGCTCTCGGCCCACGGCATCGCGGGCATCTGGGGCACGCTGTCGTGCGGCCTCTTCACCTCGCCGCGGCTCGCGACGCTGAACGCCGTCGGCGACCCCGGCCTCGTGTACAGCGGGAGCCTCCACCAGCTCTGGGTCCAGCTCGTCGGCGTGGCCGCGGCGTTCGCCTGCGTGTTCGCGATCTCGTACGCGACGTTCTGGGCGATCAAGCGGACGATCGGCCTGCGCGTCACGCCCGAGCACGAGGAGGCCGGCCTCGACATCTCCGAGCACGGGATGTACGGCTACCCCGAGCAGTTCATCCCGGCTCCCGAGATCGGCGCCGCCTCGCGCGGGCCGCTCGCGATGCCCTCGGCGGAGCCCGTGCCGAGCGGGTCGCTCGTGACTCCAGGGGAGGCGACGGCATGAAGATGGTCGTCGCCTACATCCGCCACGAGGCGTTCGAGCCGATCCGCCAGGAGCTGCTCGACGCCGGCTTCCCGAGCCTCTCGATCACCGAGGTAAAGGGCTCAGGCAGGCAGAAGGGGATCACCGAGCGCTACCGCGGAGCGGAGCTCGCCATCCACCTGCGGCCGAAGCTCAAGATCGAGTGCGTCGTCGAGACGGGCGACGTGGAGCAGGTGGTCGAGACGATCCTCAAGCACGCCCGCACGGGCGAGATCGGCGACGGGAAGATCTTCGTGCTCCCCGTCGAGGAGGCGATCCGTATCCGCACGGGCGAGTCCGGCGAGGACGTCCTCCAGGCCCACACGGCCGGGGACATCCCCGCGTGACGGCGCTCGACCGGCTCTGACGTGAGCGATTCCCAGCCGCTCCCGCGCACCCTGCCCTCGCCGCGCGGCGCCCACCTCGAGATGGTGGGGGCCGTGCTGGCGGGGCAGGGGCTCGAGCGGATAGCCGAGATCGCGAGCCGCTACGCCGGTGCGCCGGTCGCGGTCGTGCTGCCTCGGCTCGGCACGCCGGCGGCGTGGGCGGCGTACGAGCGGTACGTGGAGGCGAGGCTCTCGGGCAAGAGCGTCGAGCGGCCGCCCGAGATCGCGGCCGAGCTTCCGATCGTGAGCGGCGGCCGCGAGCTCGGCCGCGTGCTGCTGCTCGGGGTCGGGCGGCCCGACGCGGGCGAGTACGCGCAGGTGGCCGCGCTCGCGGCGCTGACCGCGCTCGCGGTCGAGGAGGCGCACGCCGAGGCCGAGCGCTCGCTGCGCGGCTCGCTGATCGAGCAGCTGCTCGAGGGCGAGCTGGGCGACGAGGACGTGCTGCGGCGCGGACGGCGGCTCGGCGTTGACCTCTCGGGCGGGGCCGTCGGGCTATGCGCCGACCCGGGCGACCGCGCGCCGGGGCGCCTGCTCGCGGTGATCGCGGCGGAGGCGCCCGACGCGGTCGCGGACGCGGTGGGCGGGCGCGTCTACGCGCTCGTCCCGGGCGGGATGGAGGAGGCGCGCGCGCTCGCCGCCCGCCTCGGCCGGCAGGCGAAGGTCGGGCTCTCCTCGCGCTACTCGAGCCCCTCGGCGCTCCGGCGGGCGCTCGAGGAGGCCGAGCTCGTGCTCGACGTGCGCTCGGCCGGCGCCGAGCCGAGGGAGGGCGAGATGGACGGCGGCGCCTACCGCCTGCTGTTCCGCGTGCTCGCGAGCCACCCCGAGGAGGTGCGCAGCTTCTACGAGGACACCGTGGCGCCGATCGTGCGCTACGACGAGACCTACTCCACCGACCTCACGGGCACGCTCGTCTCCTACCTCGCGAACGACTGCTCGATCAAGGCGACGGCGGCCGCGGTCCACGCCCACCGGCACACGGTCGGCTACCGCCTCGAGCGGGTGCGCGAGCTCACGGGCCTCGACCCCTACAAGTCGGAGGACCGCGAGCGCCTCGGCCTCGGCCTGAAGGCGCTCCGGATCGTGCAGCCGCTCCTGCCCCGCTGACCGCGCCCCGCCCGGGCGCCGGCGCAGAGGGGCCTGCCGCCTACTCTCGCCCTGCCGCGGCGCGCCATGCAGAGGCGTTGCCTGGGTTGGCCAGCCAGCCAAGCATCGCTAGGCTTTCGGCCATGGCGCTGACTCCTCCCGCCCCGGTGTCGATGAACCCGCTCGCGCGCCTGCACGCGGACATCATGCGCGAGCGGCGCCGCAGCGAGCCGCTTCCCCCGGGCGAGCACGAGTTCAGCTGGGCGCGCACGCGCGCGATGCGCACCGATCCCCTGCGCCTGCTGCTCGACTCCTACGAGCGCTACGGCCCGGTGTTCACCCTGCGGCTGCTCCACCAGCCGGTCGTGTTCGCGATCGGGCCGGAGGCGAACCACTACATCACCGTCTCGCACGCGCAGAACTTCCTCTGGCGCGACGGCAGCTTCGCCGACCTGATCGCGCTGCTCGGCGACGGCCTGCTGACGATCGACGGCGACTACCACCGCACCTCGCGCAAGCTGATGCTGCCGGTGTTCCACCGCGAGCGGATCGCCGCGGCGGCCGGCACCATGGTCGAGGAGACCGAGCGCGCGCTGGCCGGCTGGGAGCCGGGCACGGAGGTCGACATCTACCAGTGGACCCGCGCGCTCGCGATGCGCGTCGCCCAGCGCGCGCTCTTCGGCTTCGACCCCGACGCGAGCCGTCACGGCTTCGACGAGGCGGAGGCGTTCGAGCAGGCGCTCTCCTTCTACGCGGCCGACTACGCGCTGCAGATCGCCCGCGGGCCGCGCACGCCGTGGACGCGCATGCAGCGGGCGCGCCGGCTGCTCGACGGGCTGATCTTCGGCGAGATCGCCCGCCGGCGCGCGAGCGGCCGGCGCGGAGACGACATCCTCTCGCTGCTGCTCGACGCACGCGACGAGGAAGGCAACACGCTCTCGGACCAGGCGGTCCGCGACCAGGTGATGACGCTGCTCTTCGCGGGCCACGACACCACCACCTCGACGGTCACGTTCCTGTTCTACGAGCTCGCGCGCCACCCGCAGGTGCTGCAGCGGCTGCTCGACGAGCAGGACCGCGTGCTCGGCGGCCGCCTGCCCACCGCCGCCGAGCTGATGGGCGGCGAGGCGCTGCCCGAGCTCGAGATGGCGCTCGACGAGACGCTGCGGCTCTACCCGCCAGCGTGGATCGGCCCGCGCATGAACCGCGAGGCGTTCGAGCTGCACGGCGTGCGCGTGCCCGCCCGCAGCTACGTGAACTACTCCTCGTGGGTGAGCCACCACCTGCCGGAGGTGTTCCCCGAGCCGGAGGCCTTCGTGCCGGAGCGCTTCGCCCCCGAGGCGAAGGCCGCGCTTCCGAAGGGCGCCTACGTCCCGTTCGGCGGCGGGTCGCGCACCTGCATCGGGATGCGCTTCGGCCAGCTCGAGATCAAGACGATCGCGACCCTGGTCCTGCAGCGCTTCAGGCTCGAGCTGCGCCCCGGCTACACGCTGCGCATCCGCCAGATGCCCACGCTCAGCCCGATCGGCGGGCTGCCGATGCGCGTGCGCGAGCGCGCTCTGCCGGGCGTCCTCGCGGGCGCCGCGGACGCCGCCGCCTCGCCCGCCTAGCGCGCCGCCGGGAGCGGGCGTAGGACATCCGTCCACCGCAGGCCTCGCTGCCCGCCCGCGTGGGAACTCCACTGCCCGATGCCGTCCGAGGCGCGCCAGCTTCCGCCATCCGAGGACGCCGCGATCGCGCTCGCGCTCGCGGAGACGGCCCTTCCCTTCGCTGGCTTCCGGTCGGGCGAGGTGGCGCAGTGGATCCGCATCCTGCGGATGCACGGCGAGGTGGGGCAGGCGATGCAGGCGCTCGGGACGCTGGAGCGGCCGCTGGCACGGCCCGACCGGGAAGACGACGGGGGCGAGCGCGTCGCGGTCGACGACGTCTACGCGCGCGCCTCGCGCGTCGCGGCGGGCCGCGGCCGCAAGCTCGTCTCGACGGCGGATCTGCTCGAGGCGCTGATCGAGATCTACGGCGCGCTCTTCGACCGCATGCTGGAGGACCACGGGGTGGCGACGAGCGAGCTGCTCGAGCGCCTCCGCCGCCCGCGCTGAGGCGCCCTCGGCGAGGGAGCTGGGTCTTCGACCCGAACGCGCCCTGGTACTGAGCCCGCTTCCCGCGGGTCGTTTGCGGCATCATGCACGGCCGTGACGCGCTGGGACTGGATCCTCTGGCTACACCTGCTGGCGATGGCCTTCTTCGTCGGCGGCCAGTTGATGCTCGCCGCGGTGGTCGTCCCCGTCGCCCGCCGCTCGGGCGATCGCGACGCGCTGCGATCGGTCGCCCGCCGCTTCGGCGTCGGCACGTTGGTGGCGATCGCGGTGCTGATCGCGACCGGCTCGGCGATGGCCGACCACTTTCAGCTCTGGGACGACACGAAGCTCCAGGTGAAGCTCACGCTCGTGGTGGTTGCCGGCCTGCTCGTCGGCCTGCATATGCGCTGGCCCGAGCTGCACGTGATCGAGGGGCTCGTCTTCCTAGTGTCGCTTGCGATCGTGGCGCTCGGCGTGTCGCTCCCCTGAGGCTGGCGCCGGCGGGTACGCCCCGCGCGCTCAGCTCGACGAGCTGGCCGAGCCGGACCTGCGCGCAGCGCTCCGACGCGAGGCGGCCGTTCGCGAGCGGCTCGACGCCGACGCGCGCGAGCGGCTCGCGGTAGCGGCGCGGGTCCGCGCGCGCGATGTCCTCGCCCGGCGGCCGCCCGTCGGGTGCCGCTCGGACGCCGGGATCTCCGTGGTCGCCACGCCCTTGGCGAGCTGCGGGATCAGGCGCTCGAGGAAGTTCGCCATCCGCTCCTCCTCACGCCGGATCCGCTTCGCGAGCGCGGCGGTCTCGCCGTCGCCGACCGCGGTCGCGAGCGCCTCGATCGCGTTGTAGCCCGCGATCTCGTGCCACTCGTCGGCGAGCTCGTCCTTTGCGTTCTTGAGCATCTTCTCGCTGCCGCTTGCGCCGCGCATCGCGTGCAGAGACCCCTGCGCGAAGGCCGCTGCGCGCTGCGCCACGCTCTGCACCGCGGACGCCGCCTGCGCGGCTGCCTCGCCACCGGGGATGGAGATCTCCTCGGCCTTGCCGCCGAGCTTCTTGATGCGCCGCTCGAGGTCGCGCGAGTGCCCCTTCGTCTCCTTGAGGTGCTGCTGGAGGCGCCTCTTGTACGGCGCGCGGTCCGTCATCGGGATGTGCGCCTGGAGCGTCGTCTCGAGTTGCTTCTCCTTCCCGTAAGCCTCGTTCAGGTACTGGATCAGCTTGCTGTCACGGGCGCTGAGTTCCGCCATGTGCGAAGGCCCCTCTTTGCGGTCGGGTCGATGTGGGCTAATCGGTCCCTTACCCGTATTGCGCCAGATTGCATCCTGGCGCGCGCCGCAGGGCACGGTGAGCGCGCCCGGCCGACCTGCCGGTTGCGGCCGACGAGTCGCGACGCAGCTCAGGCGGAAGCTCTGGTCCCTGCGCCGGTCACTTCTCGACGATTCGACCGGCGGCGCCCTCGTCGCGCATCAGGTACGCCGCGGTGGCGATCATCGGCAGCGAGATGATCAGGATGCAGGTGGCCACCGCGTTCACCTCCGGCAGCGAGCGGCTGTTGCGGAACGCGCCGAGGATCCAGAGCGGGAGCGTGGTCGTGTCGGCGCCCGCGAGGAAGAACGTCACCGCGATCTCGTCGAACGAGAGCGCGAACGACAGCAGCGCGCCCGCGACGAGCGCCGTGCGGATCGAGGGCAGCGTTACGAAGCGGAACGTCTGCAGCCCGGTCGCGCCCAAGTCGCGCGACGCCTCGGCGTAGGACAGCGGCAGTCGCCGCAGCCGCGCCAGCACGTTGTTGAAGACGAGCACGATGCAGAACGTGGTGTGTCCGATGACCACCGTTCGCAGCGACAGCTCGGTGCCCGTGAACAGGAAGAACGACGCGAGCGCCACGCCGGTGATGACGCCCGGCAGGATGATCGGGAGCGTCACCGCGAAGTTGACCGCCTCCCTGCCGAAGAAGTGGAAGCGCGCGAACGCGAACGCGAGCGCCGTGCCGAGCGCGAGCGCGACGCACGTTGAGAAGAACGCGATCTGGACGGAGAGCCAGGCCGCGTCCTTCGGCTCCGGGTCGTGCCAGAGCTTCGTGAACCAGCGCGTGGAGAAGCCCGGGAACGGCCACGCGTTCACGGTCGTCTTGTTGAACGCGTAGAGCGCGATCAGCGCGAGCGGCAGGTAGAGGAACGCGAACACGAGCCCCGCCGTGCCGCCGAAGATCCACTTCGAGCGGGCGCTCGTCACAGGCTCTCCTTCGCGCCGGCGCGGCTCGTGATCGTGAGGAAGACGGTGAGCGTGAGCAGCGTGAGCATCGCGAGCGCGGCGCCGAACGGGTAGTCGGCCGCCACGCCGAAGCGGTCCTTGATCGCGCCGCCGAGCACCTGCGAGCCGCCGCCCACGAGCTGGGGCGCCACGAAGTCGCCCATGGTGAGCGAGAAGACGAAGATCGAGCCGGCGATCACCCCCGGCACGGCGAGCGGGAAGATCACGCGCTTGAACGTGGTCCAGCTGCCGGCGCCGAGGTCGCGCGAGGCCTCGAGGTAGGAGTCGGGGATCTTCTCGAGCGCCGTGAAGATCGGCAGCACCATGAACGGCAGCCAGACGTACGCCCACGTGATCGCAATCGCCTTCTCGTTGTAGAGGAACGCGCTCGACGGGTGGCTCAGGATCCCGATCTCCTGGAGCATCGAGTTCAGGACGCCGCTCGAGCCGAGGATCGTGCGCCAGGCGAAGATGCGGACGAGGATGCTCGACCACAGCGGCACGACGACGGCGAGGAAGAGCAGCGTGCGCCAGCGCGGCGGCGCCACGCGCGCCATGAACCAGGCGAGCGGGAAGGCGAGCGCGATGTCCATCACGGTGACGATCGCCGCGAGCAGGATCGTGCGTCCGAACACCCGCAGCCAGAGGCCGTCCTGGCCGCTGAAGATCTTCGTGTAGTTCGAGAGGGTCCACCTGTGGACCAGCTCCGCGGTGAAGACGTCCTGCTGCCACAGCGAGGTCAGCAGCAGCAGGAAGAGCGCGACGAGGTAGAAGACGAGCAGCCACAGCACGCCCGGCCCGAGCAGGAGCGCGAGCCGGCCGCGCGGGTGCGCGTAGAGGAAGCGGGAGGCGCGCCACGGCAGTGCCCGCCGCGACGCGCCTCCGATCAGCCTCTGACCTGCGCCCAGGTATCCGTCCACTGGCGGTAGTTCGTGGGCGAGGTGGGGGTCTTCCAGTACTTGATCGTGTCGTAGTACTTGCTGTCGCGGATGTGCAGGTCCTTGCACCGCTGCGGCCCCACGACCTCACATGTCTTCAGGTTCGGCGGGCTGTACCCGGTCACGTCGGCGACCTGCGCCTGCACCTTGGGCGAGGTCACGTAGTTCATCCACTTGTAGGCGCAGATCGGGTGCTTGGCCTTGTTGCTGATCATCCACGAGTCGGACCAGCCGGTCACGCCCTCCTTCGGCAGCACCTCGCCGACGTTCATGCCGGCCTTCCTGAGGTCCTGGGTCATCAGCGGCCAGCCCGCGCCCACGACCGCGTCGCCGGACTTGAACAGCTGCTCGAAATCGGTGGCGAGCACCCAGTACTTGCGCACCAGCGGGCGCTGCTGCATCAGCTTCGCCCTGGCCTTGTCGAGCGTGGCCTGGTCGATCGAGTACGGGTCCTGCGCGCCCCCGAACTGCAGCGCCACGTCGGCGATCTGAATCGGGTTGTCGGGCACGGTGATCTTGCCCTTGTACTTCGGGTCGTAGAGGACGGACCACGAGTCGGGCGCCGGCTTGACCTTGTCCTTGTTGTAGATCAGGACGTTCGCGCCCCACATGAACGAGATCCCGTAGTGCTTGCCGCCGACCGTGTTGAAGCTCGGCGACTTGAGCTGCGGCGCGAGGTCGTTGTGGTTCTCGAGCTTCGAGATGTCGAGCGGGGCCACGGCGCCCGAGCGGATCAGGCGAAGCGAGGCGTCGCCCGACGGCGTGACGAGGTCGTACTGACCGCCCCCGCCCGAGCGGAACTTGGTGAACATCTCGTCCGAGCTGCCGGCGTAGACCGCGTTCACCTTGCAGCCGGTCTGCTTCTCGAACGGCTTGACGAAGGACGGGTCGGTGTATCCCTCCCAGGCCACCACGTTCAGCTGCCCCTCGCCGGGCTTGCTCAGGTCGGGGCCGGACGCGGTGTTGGTGCCGCCCCCGCCGCCGTTGTCGTTGCTGCTGCCGCAGCCGGTCGCTATCGCGGCGACCGTGGCGAGCAGGAGCGCGAGTCGTCTCATGTCTGCGTGTCCTCCTCGTTTGCGCTACCGATGACGCGCGTGTACTCGCGCGCCCATGCGAGGGTCACCGACTCACCCCTCAGCGACTCGGCGTCCTCGAAGCTCGTGTCCGCGTTCTGCCGCAGGACCATCAGCTCGCCCCCGCCGCCGAGCTCCACCACGAAGCGCGTCGCCGGCCCCGCGTAGAGGCTCTCGCGCACCACGCCCGCGGCGCGGCACTCGAGGTCCGGCGGCGGCTGCTCGCCAGGGCCGACGAGCGCGATCCGCTCGGGCCGGATCGTCACGATCGCGGTGGCGCCCGGAACGAGGCCGTCGCGCGCGTCCGTCGTGACGCTGTCGCCCGGCCCGAGGCGCAGGGAGGCCACGCCGGCGCCGACCGACTCGACGGGCAGCTCGAGCAGGTTCGACACGCCCACGAAGCCGGCGACGAAACGCGAGCGCGGGCTGTCGTAGATCTCGTTCGGCGCGCCGACCTGGAGGATGCGGCCGCCGTCCATCACGGCGATCCGGTCGCTCATCGTGAGCGCCTCGTCCTGGTCGTGGGTCACGTACACGAACGTGATGCCGACCTCCGACTGGATCCGCTTGAGCTCGACCTGCAGCTCCTGGCGGAGCTTGAGGTCGAGGGCGCCGAGCGGCTCGTCGAGCAGCAGCACCCGCGGCCGGTTCACCAGCGCCCGCGCGAGCGCGACGCGCTGTCGCTGGCCGCCGGAGAGCTGGCTCGGGCGGCGCGACTCGTAGCCCTCGAGGCGGACCATCGCGAGCGCCTCGCGCGAGCGCTCCACCCGCTCGGCCTTCGGCACCTTCTTCACGCGCAGCCCGTACTCCACGTTCTGGCCGACCGTCATGTGCGGGAAGAGCGCGTAGTCCTGGAACACGGTGTTGACCTCGCGCTCCTCCGGCGGGACGTTCGTCACATCGCGTCCGGCGAGCTCGATCGTGCCCCCGTCGGGGCGCTCGAACCCGGCGATCAGGCGCAGGCAGGTGGTCTTGCCCGAGCCCGACGGGCCGAGCATCGTGAAGAACTCGCCCGTCTGCACCTCGAGGTCGATCGAATCGAGGGCCTTCACGCCCCCGGGGTACACCTTGCTCAGCCGGGTGAGCCTGATATCTACGGATTTCCGGGACGTGTCATCGGCCAAACGCGGCGCGGCCACCTGCTCCGTGGTCATGCGCGACTTCTACCGCCCCTGGCAGGTGCGGTGTGACATTTGGTACAAA
>JADGHQ010000065.1 GCA_019683805.1 Thermoleophilaceae bacterium | reverse complement strand
GGCGTTTCGTCGCGACTGCCCGCCGTGGGCGGGGTCGGGATCGCAATGGAGCTCATCATGACCGGCAAGCTCATCGACGGCCGCGAGGCGCACCGGATCGGCCTGGCCAACCGGATCGCGCCCGCGGACCGGCTCGACGCGGCCACAGAGGAGCTCGCGAGCGAGCTCCTCGCCGCGGCGCCGCGCGCGGTCGCGCTCGCCAAGCGCGTGATCGACCAGGCGGCGAAGCCGGACCTCGCCGCCTCGCTCGAGCGCGAGGTGGACGCCCAGGAGGAGCTCGCCGCGTCGGCGGACTTCGCCGAGGGCACGCGCGCGTTCTTCGAGAAGCGCCGGCCCGAGTTCGCCGGCCGCTGAGCGGCGTCGGCGCGAGCCCCTGACCTAGCCCCCGCTCGCGGCGCCCGCGAGCTGCTCGAGCGGCGTGTCAGGGTCGGCGAGCCGGTCGCGATCCACCCGCTCCCCGGAGAGCACTAGCCGGCGGATCTGCTCGGTCACGTCCCAGACGTTCATGTTCATCCCGGCCACGACGCGTCCGTCGAGCACCCAGAAGGCGATCAGCTCGCGCGCCCCGACGTCGCCGCGGAACACGACCTCGTCCCACGCGCTCGGCCAGCCGGAGTACTCCATCCCGACGTCGTACTGGTCGGAGAAGAAGTACGGCACGCGGTCGTAGGACACCGGCTGCCCGAGCATCGCGCGGGCCGCCGCCGGCCCCTGGTTGAGCGCGTTCGCCCAGTGCTCCACGCGCACGCGCTCGCCCGTGAGCGGGTGGAGCTCGCTCGCCACGTCGCCCGCGGCGAACACGTTCGCCACGCTCGTGCGAAGCGAGGCGTCGACGAGGATCCCGCCGGCCTCCACCGCCAGCCCCGCCTGCTCGGCGAGCGCGACGCGCGCGACCGCCCCGACTCCGACGACGACGAGGTCGCAGTCGAGCGCGCGGCCGTCCGAGAGCACGACCCGCCGCACGCGCCCGTCGCCCTCGAAGCGCTCGACCCCGACGCCCGTCAGGAGCTCGACCCCGTGCTCGCGGTGGACGTCCGCGTAGAGCGCGCCGACCTGGGCGCCGAGCACGCGCTCGAGCGGCACCTCGAGCGGCTCGACCATCGTGACGCTCGCGCCGAGCTGCCGCGCGGACGCCGCCACCTCGCAGCCGATCCAGCCGGCGCCCACGACCACGAGCCGCTCGCTCTCGCGGATCAGCTCGTGCAGCTCGTCGGAGTCCCGGGCCTCGCGCAGGTAGCGCACCCCCAGCAGGTCCACGCCCGGCACGTCGATCCGCCGGGGCGCCGATCCCGTCGCGATCAGCAGCGCGTCGTAGGAGAGCCGCTCGCCGCCCGCGAGCACCACCTCCGACGAGGAGGGCTCGATCGCCTCCACCACGGTGCGCGTGCGCAGGTCGATCCCGCGCTCCTCGTAGAAGCCCTCCTCGTGGACGTAGATCTTCTCTCGCTCGGACTCGCGGCGCAGGTACTCCTTCGAGAGCGGCGGCCGCTCGTACGGCCGCTCGGCCTCGGCGCCGAGCAGGACCACCTCCCCGTCGAAGCCCTCTTCGCGGAGCGTCTCCGCGGCCTTTGCGCCGGCGAGCCCGGCGCCGACGATCACGAACCTCCGGGTGGTGGGCATGAGCTGCCTCCTCTCACATCGGCCGCGCGTCGCTCAGACCGGCGAGCGCGAGGAACTCCTGGCGCGTGCGTGGGTCGTCGCGGACGATCCCGTGCAGCGCCGAGGTGATCGTGCGCGCGCCCGGCTTCTGCACGCCGCGGATCGTCATGCACATGTGCTCGGCCTCCAGCACGACGCCGACCCCCTTCGGCTTCAGCTCGCTCTCGAGCCAGGTCGCGATCTGCTTCGTGAGCCGCTCCTGGACCTGCAGCCCGCGCGCGAACATGTCGACTACGCGCGCGAGCTTCGAGAGGCCGAGGATGCGCTCGCCTGGCAGGTAGGCCACGTGCGCGACCCCGTGGAAGGGCAGCAGGTGGTGCATGCAGAGCGAGTGGAAGGGGATCGAGCGTGCCATCACGAGCTCGTCGTAGCGCTCGTCGTTGGGGAAGGTCGTGAGGTGGAACGGCTGCGGCGTGAGCAGCTCCTGGTAGGCGCGCGCCACGCGCCGGGGCGTGTCGCGGAGCGCCTCGTGCTCGAGGTCGGCGCCGAGGGCCACCAGCAGGTCGCGGGCCGCGCGCTCGGCGGCCTCCACGTCGATCTCGGCTTCGTCCCCGACGACGTGAAGCCTCGCGCGCTCCGTCATGCAACCACCTCCGCTCGAAGCGTCGCCCGGCACAGGCGACGCCCTGGATCATGCTCGCTGCGAGCCACGGTCAGCCCCGAGCGCGAGCCTTCGACACAGCCTTCCACCACCGCCATCGCGAGCCGGCAGATCAACTCCGGCCGATCCGGCAGGACGAGCCGGCATGGACACGCCGACATGAAGAGCGTAGTGCCCTTGAGCCGCGCGTCGAAGCCGAGCCGCTCGAGCGCGCCCGGCAGGTCGCGCTCGAGCGCGTGCTGGCCTGGCCGGCCGAGCAGGAAGCGACCCCAGTCCCGCCCGAGCTCGCGCAGCTCGTCCTCGTCGAGCCCGGCGCGCGCGAGCGCTGCCGCGAGCAGCTCGGCGAGGCCGCGGAAGTCGCTCGTCGGCAGCGCGACCCCGTCCGCGAGGCGGTAGCGCAGCGGCGGGCGGCCGCGCCCGCACGGGGGCGCGGGCTCCCCCACGACCATGCCGGCCCGCTCGAGGTCGAGCACATGCCGGCGCACGGTGTTGGGATGGACCCCGGCGCAGTCGGCGAGCTCGGCGAGCGAGGCCGTCTCATGAGCGGCGAGATGCCGCACCACGTCGCGGCGCACCGGGTCGGTGATGGTGTCGAGCAGCGGCGCGGCCATTTTTCTGCCGTGCAACACAATAACGCACGGCTTTCTGTATGTAAATCCTCGCGCCGACGCCCGCCGGTCAGCGCGCGAACGCGAGCGCGATTCCCTCCGCCAGCCGCGCGCAGCGCTCCACGGACCCGAAGTCGACCCGCTCCGGCACGTCCTCGGGCACGTGGTAGGGGCCGAAGCCGTCGGGGCCGAGCGAGAGCAGCGACAGCGCGGGCAGCCCCGCCTGCGCCGCGAGGATCGGGTCGGTCCAGGCCCCGAGCCGCAGCCGACGCGGCCGCTCGAGGCCCGCGATGTCCGCGCCCACGTCTGCGAGCGCGAGGTCCTCGGCCCGGTAGACGACCGTGTGCGGCAGCGCCTCGCCGGTCGCGACGACGGGCTCGCCGGCGCCGAGCGTGTCGAGCCCGAGCACGAGCGTCGAGTCGCGGTCGAGTCGCTCGCGCGCGCCGCGCAGCCAGTGCGCCATGCCTCCCATCCCGGACTCCTCGCAACCCGGGAACAGCGCGATCACCTCCACGCCTGGGAGCGGCTCGGACGCGAAGCGCTCGCACAGGGAGAGCACCGCCGCCACGCCGCTCGCGTTGTCGCTCGCACCGGGCACGGTCTCGCCGCGCGCGACATCGAGCGCGAGCGCCGTGGCGACCGCGAGCAGCGCGCCGGCGAGCGGGCGGGCGCGCCGCGGCCCGGCCGCGACGATCGCCAGCGCGGCGCTCGGGAGCGCGGCGAACGAGTCCACCACGCCGCGGTCGCGCGCGTTACGGAAGTTGCGCCGGACGAGCGCCGGGCTCCACATCAGCCCGGTGCGGGCAGCGTCGTGGTGGGCCACGAGCACGAGCGTGCGGCGGCGCCCGCGCGCGGCCGGGATGCGCGCGACGACGTTCGTGCCCTCCCCCCGCGGCGCGAGGGCCGCGAGCCACTGGAGCCTGCCGCTGAAGTCGAGCGCGAACGAGCCGAGCGCCGCCGCGGCGAGCAGCCGGCCGCGCCGGCCGCCGAGGGCCGCGGCGAGCGCCCCGGCCGCGAAGTGCGGCGCCTGTCGCAGCGCCCACGATGTCTGATAGGCGAACGTCTGCAGCTCGACGTCCGCCACGCCGCGCTCGCGCAGCCGGGCGGCGATCCACTCCGCAGAGCGCCGCTCCCCGGGCGTGGCGGACGCGCGGGTCATCGCGGCGAGCTCCTCGACGTCGCGCCGTAGGGCGGCGGCTTCCAGGCCCCTCACGTGCGGCGCCAGTCCACGGGGCCGGCCTTCAGCACGTGCCCCGTCAGCGGGCGGCCCAGCACGTCCTGCGCCGCGCGCGCCGCGTCGAGCAGGCGCTCGAGGTCGATCCCCGTCTCGTAGCCCATCTCGTGCAGCATCGACACGAGATCCTCGCTGGCGATGTTGCCCGTGGCTCCCTTCGGCACGGGGCAGCCGCCGAGCTCGCCGAAGGAGGACTCGAACGAGCGCACGCCCGCGTCGAGCGCGGCGACCACGTTCGCGAGCCCCTGTCCGCGCGTGTTGTGGAAGTGCGCGGTGAGCTGCACGCCGGGGAGGCGCTCGGCCGCGGCCGCGAAGAACTCGCGCACCTGCCGGGGGTTGGCCATGCCGGTGGTGTCGCCGAACCCGATCTCCTCGGCGCCCGCCGCGACGAGCCGCTCCGCGATCGCGAGCACGCGCTCGCGCGGCACCTCGCCCTCGTAGGGGCAGCCGAAGCTCACCGAGATCACGCCCTCGCAGCGCAGCCCCTCGGCGCGCGCGCGGGCGATCACGCGCTCGAGCCCCGTCAGCGACTCCTCGATCGAGCGGTTCACGTTCTTGCGGTTGTGCGTCTCGGAGGCCGACAGGAAGAGGTTCACCTCGTCGAAGCGGTCGCGGAAGGCGAGCGCGTTCTCGAGCCCCCGCTCGTTGGGGATCAGCACGGTGACCGACACCGAATCCGGGATGTCGACCGCCTGCAGGACCTCGCTCGCGTCCGCGAGCTGCGGGATCACGTCCGGCCGCACGAAGCTCGTCACCTCGAGCCGCGGGACGCCCGTGCGCGCGAGCATGTCGATCAGCCGCACCTTGTCCGGCGTGGCGATCACCTCCGGCTCGTTCTGGAAGCCGTCCCGGGGGCCGACCTCCCGGATCAGCACGCGCTCGCCGCTCACGGCTCAGATCATCGCAAGCCCGCCGGAGACGCCGATCGCCTGCCCGGTGATGTACGAGGCGTCGTCGCTTGCGAGGAAGGCGATCGCCGCCGCCACCTCGTCGGGCCGGCCCAGCCGGCGCAGCGCCGTCTGCCCCACCATGCCCTGAACGAGCCGCTCGCCCAGCTCGCCGAGCGCCTGCGGCGCCGACATCAGCAGCGGCGTCTCGATCGGGCCGGGCGCCACCGCGTTCGCCGTGACCCCGTAGCGCGCCGCCTCGCGCGCCACGGTCTTGGTGAAGCCGATCACGCCCGCCTTCGCGGCGCTGTAGATGCTCGAGCCGTGCGATCCGACGCGCCCGGCCTCGGATGCCACGGAGACGATCCGCCCGCGGCGGCGCTCCTGCATGCCGGGCAGCACGGCGTGCGTCACGGAGATCACGCCGCGCAGGTTCACCGCGAGCACGCGGTCCCAGAGCGCCTCGTCGGTGTTGACGAAGAAAGCGAACTCGTCGTAGCCGGCGTTGTTGACGAGCACGTCGATCGGCCCGAGCTCGCGCTCGACCGCCTCGACGGCCTCGCGCGCCGACGCGGTCGAGCGCACGTCGAGCAGCTGAGGCAGGCCGTCGATCTCGGCGGCGACCTCGCGCGCGCGGTCCGGGTCGACGTCGGTCACCGCCACCCGCGCGCCCTCCGCGGCGAGCCGCCTGCAGGTCGCCGCGCCGATTCCCGAACCGCCGCCCGTGACGAGCGCGACCCTTCCCTCGAGCCTCATGGCGCGGCAGCCTAGCCGTTGCACCAGGTAGCGTCCCGGCGCATGTCAGACCTTCCCCCTGTTCCCATCGTCGGCGGCACGGGCGCGCTCGGCTTCGGGCTCGCCCTGCGCCTCGCGCGCGCGGGCGTCCCCGTGGTGATCGGCTCGCGCGACGCCGCCCGTGCAGAGGAGGCCGCCGCCCGGGTGCGCGAGCGCGTGCCGGAGGCCCAGGCAGAGGGTCTCGAGAACGCCGAGGCGGCGGGGCTCGGACCGATCGTCTTCCTCACCGTGCCGTTCCGCGCCCAGTCCGAGAACCTCACGAACCTCCGGAACGCGCTCGAGCCCGGGCAGATCCTCGTGGACGCCACGGTGCCGCTCGCCGCCGCAGTGTCAGGCAAGGCGACGCGCCTGCTGGGCGTGCCCCAGGGCTCCGCGGCTCAGCAGGCGCAGGAGATGGTGCCCGACGGCGTCGAGGTCGTGGCGGCGCTGCACACCGTCAGCGCGCCGGCGCTCGGCGACCTCGACACCGAGCTCGACGAGGACGTGCTGGTCGCCGGCGACCGCAAGGAGCCGAAGCGCCGCGTGGCCGAGCTGATCGCGCGCATCCCCGGGCTGCGGCCGGTGAACGCCGGCCGGCTCGAGGTGGCGCGGCTGATCGAGGGCATCACGCCGCTCCTGATCTCGGTGAACGGCCGCTACAAGGTGCACGCCGGCATCAAGCTCACGGGGCTCCCGGACGAGCTGTGGACGTAGCCGTCCTAGCGGGCGGAACGGGCGGCGCGAAGCTCGCGCGCGGGCTGCTCGACGTCGTGGGCGCCTCGGCGCTCAGCGTGATCGCGAACACGGGCGACGACCTCGAGATCTACGCCGCCCACGTCTCCCCGGACCCCGACCTCGTGACCTGGTGGCTGGCCGACCTGATCGACGAGCGCGGCTGGGGCATCGCGGGCGACACCTTCCAGGTCATGCACGCGCTGCGCGCGGGCGGGCGCGAGATCTGGTTCAACCTCGGCGACCGCGACCTCGCGATGTGCCTGCTCCGCACCGAAGCGCTGCGGCGCGGCGCGCGCTTGACGGAGGCCCATGCCGAGGTCTGCCGGGCCGTGGGCGTCGAGGCGCGCGTGCTGCCGATGGCCGACGAGCCGGTGCGCACCCGGGTGCTGACCGGCGGCGAGTGGCGGGCGTTCCAGGAGTTCATGATCCTCGCACGCGGCTCGGAGCCCGAGGGGGTGGAGCTCGACGGGGTCGAGGCGGCGCGCGCGACGCCGGAGGTGCTCGCCGCGATCGCGGCGGCCGACGCGATCGTGATCGGGCCCTCGAACCCGATCGTCTCGATCGGCCCGATACTGGCCGTGCCGGGGATCCGCGAGGCGCTGGCCGCCGCCCGCGCGCCCGTCGTGGCCGTGAGCCCGTTCGTCGACGGCCGCGCGGTGAAGGGGCCGACCGAGGCGTTCTGCCGCCAGGCCGGGCTCCCGCCGGGCCCGCTCGCGGTCGCCCGCGCCTACGCGGGGCTGATCGACGGGCTGGTGAGCGACGAGCCGGTGCCGGACGCCGGGGTGCCGGTGCAAGAGGCGCCGACGCTGATGGACAGCGCCGAGGCGCGGCGCGCCCTTGCCGAGGTGACGCTGGAGCTCGCCTCGGAGCTGCGCGAGCGACCTTCGCGCGCTCGGGGATAGTCGGTAGAGTCGCGGGGCAGCGATCCGCCCGCGCCATGCGCACCGTCGCGATACTCCCCGTGAAGAGCTTCGCCGCTGCGAAGCAGCGGCTCTCGCCGAGCCTCGGCGCCGGCTCCAGGCAGGCCCTCGCTCTTGCGATGCTCACGGACGTGCTCGCCTCGCTGCGGCGCGCGCGCGGGATCGACGAGGTCTTCATAGTGACGGCCGAGCCGAAGGTCGAGGCCGCGGCGGAGGGACACGCGGTGCGACTGCTGCACGACCCGGCGGAGGCGGGCCAGTCGGCGGCGGTCGAGATCGGCGTCCGCCACGCGCTCGGCGACGGCTTCGACCGCGCCCTGCTGATCCCCGGCGACACGCCCCTGCTCGACCCGACCGAGGTCGACGCGCTGCTCGAGCGCGCCGCCGAGCGCGAGCTCTCGGCGGTGATCGTGCCGGACCGCGCGCGCACCGGCACGAACGGGCTGCTGCTCTCGCCGCCGGACGTGGTCGCGCCGTCCTTCGGGCCGGGGAGCCTCGCGCGCCACATCGCCGCGGCCGAGCAGGCCGGCGTGCGCTTCGAGGTCGTGGAGCTCCCCTCGCTGATGCACGACGTGGACTCGCCGAGCGACCTCAGCGACCTCGCCGCCGTGCTCGAGGAGCGCCGCGGGCTCGCGCCCCTCACCCAGGGCAGCCTCCGCCAGATCGGCCGCGTGCGGGGCGTCGCGCCTTCCAATCGGGCCGACGAGCGCGTCGAGGCGTAGTGCGCGCGCAGGAGAGCTCGGCCGCGAGCCGACGGGCCCCGGCGCTGTCGTTGACCGCCCTCGGGCGCCTGCCGGAGGTGCGTCCCGGCGACGACCTCGCCGCGCTGCTCTCACGCGCCGCGCCGCCCGATCTCGCCGACGGCGACGTGCTCGTCGTGTCGAGCAAGGCGGTGTCGAAGGCGGAGGGCCGGATCGTCGCGCTCTCCGAGGTCCGGCCCGGAGAGCGCGCCCGCGCGCTCGCGGCCGAGCACGACAAGGACCCGCGGCTCGTGCAGCTCGTGCTCGACGAGTCGCGCGAGCTGCTGCGCGCCGCGCGCGGCGTGCTGATCGTCGAGACGCGCCACGGCTTCGTCTGCGCGAACGCCGGCATCGACCGCTCGAACGTCCCCGGCGACGACGAGGCGGTGCTGCTGCCGCGCGACCCCGACGCGTCCGCGCGCGCGCTGCGCGAGGGGATCGAGCGCGTGCGCGGGGTGCGCCCGGCGGTGGTGATCGCGGACAGCTTCGGCAGGGCGTGGCGGCTCGGGCAGGTGGACGTGGCGATCGGCGCGGCGGGCCTTGAGCCGCTCGAGGACTGGCGGGGCCGCCCGGACCGCGACGGGCGCGAGCTGCTCGTGACCGAGATCGCCGTGGCGGACGCCGTCGCGGCCGCGGCGGATCTCGCGCGCACCAAGGACGGCGGCGAGCCGGCGGTGCTCGTGCGCGGGCTCGAGCGGCTCGTGAGCCGCGAGCACGGCCCGGGCGCGGCGGCGCTGAGGCGACCGCGGGAGCAGGACCTCTTTCGCTAGGCGCGCCCCCGCTCGCCACTCCTAACGTCGCATCCATGCGACCGCTGCGGCCGCTGCTCCTGCTCGTCTTGCTCGCCGCCGGGATCGCGTTCGCGGCCGCCGAGGAGACCGGGCACGAGCGCCCGCGCGCCCCGGCGCCGGCTCTCGACCGAGGCGACCCCGCGCCGCGACTCTCGAGCGCCGAGCGGCGCGCGCCGCGCGTGCTTCGCTCAGAACACGGGCCCGCCTCGGGAGGGCCCGGCGGGGAGCGTCGCGAGCGCGGCATACAGCTCCCGCGCCGCGCGCTCGGCGAGCTCCAAGCGGTCGAGGCCGAAGCTCTCGTTCGGGGCGTGCAGCGCGTCCTCGGGCAGCAGGAAGCCGCTCAGGATCGTGGGGATGCCGCGCTCGGCGAACGCCGCGAGGATCGGGATCGAGCCGCCGCTGCCCACGAGAGCGGGCCTTGCGCCGCTGGCGCGCTCGAGCGCCTCCACGGCCAGCCGCAGCGGCGGCAGCGAGGGGTCGAACCGCGCCGGCTCCGCCCCGCTCATGCGGATGTCGACCTCGGCGTACGGCGGGGCCTGAGCGCGCAGCAGCCGCTCGAGCTCGGACCGCATCCGCTCGCTGCGCTGGCCCGGCGCGAGCCGCATGGTGAGCTTCGCGCGCGCGGACGCGGGCACGATCGTGCGCAGCTGGTGGGCGTCGCCGCCCTCGATGCCGTTCACGTCGAGCGACGCGTCGGCCCAGCTGCGCTCGTAGTACGCCGCCGCAGCCTCCTCGCCGAGCGGCCGCCCGCCCGCCGCCGCGATCGCCTCCGCGGCCGACGGCAGCGCCCGCCACGCGGCGAGCTCCTCGGGGCTCGGGGGCTCGATGCCCTCGCGCAGCTCGGGACGCAGGCGCCCGTCCGCGTCCGGCAGCACCGCCGCCAGCATGCGCTGGAGCACGTGCACGGCGTTCGGCACCGTGCCCCCGTAGAGCCCTGAGTGCAGGTCGGCGTCCGCCACCCGCACCTCGATCTCGACGGCAACGAGGCCGCGCACCGCCACGGTCAGCGCCGGGGTGCGCGCGTCGAGCATCCCGGCGTCGAACACCAGGGCGGCATCGGCCCCACGGCCGTCCGCCGCGATCCAGTCCATCACCGCGCGGCTGCCGACCTCCTCCTCGCCCTCGACCAGGACGCGCACGTTCAGCGGCAGCTCGCCGCGGCGCGCGAGCTCGCAGGCGACGTGGAGGAGCGGCAGGAAGTTGCCCTTGTCGTCGACGGCGCCGCGCGCGTAGACGCGGCCGTCGCGGAGCGTCGGCTCGAACGGCGGCGAGCTCCAGAGCTCGAGCGGCCCAGGGCCCTGCACGTCGTAGTGGCCGTAGATCAGCACCGTCGGCGCGCCCTCGCGCGCCGCGCGCAGCTCGCCGACCGCGAGCGGCGCACCGGAGGTCTCGACGAGCGCCGCCCCGCCGCCGGCGGCGCTCACCCGCTCCACGACCCAGCGGCCCGCCGCACGCAGCGCCTCGGGGTCGCCCCCGCCGGACGACACGGACGGGATCCGCAACCAGTCGATCAGCTCCTCGAGCAGGCTCTCGGACACGCCCGAACCCTTCCAGATCCGCGCCTGCGTCGCGCTACCGGCCCTTCGCGCGGGCGTCTCCACCCCAGCCGATCCCCTCCTGCGGGCCTCCGGCGCCCGTGACGAGCGCGACGCGGCCGTCGAGCCTGGTGCGGTCGCTCATGCCGCGAGCTCGGCCGCCGCGTGCGCGAACAGCTCGGTGTGGCGGTCCACGTCCGCCTCGGTCGTCGCGGGGCACATCAGCGCCATGTTGTGGAACGGGGTGATGAGGATCCCGCGGTTCATCAGGTAGACGTGCAGAAGCGCGTCGAGCTCGGGGTCGGAGGCGGCCGCCGCCTCGCCGCCCGTGCGCGGCGGCTCGGGCCGGAAGCGGTACTCGGCGCGGGCCCCCAGCCTGACGACGTGCCAGGGCAGGCGCCGCTCGGCGATCGTGCGCTCCACGCCGGCCGTGAAGCGCCCGGCGAGCGCGATCATGCGCTCGAACGCCGCCTCGGTGAGCACCTCCCCGAGCGTGGCGCGCGCCGCGGCGAGCGACAGCGCGTTGCCGGCGAGCGTGCCGCCGACGCCCCCGACGTCCTCGAGGTCGACGTCCTCGAGCGCCAGCACGCGCTCGGCGAGCTCGGCGCTCATGCCGTACGCGGCCACGGGCACGCCGCCGCCGATCGCCTTGCCGATCGTGAGCAGGTCGGGCTCGAGCCCGTGGGCGGCGGTGTACCCGCCCGGGCCGGAGCTGAAGGTGTGCGTCTCGTCGATCGCGAGCAGCGTGCCGGCGCCGCGGGTGAGCTCGCGCAGCCCCTCGTGGAACCCCGGCTCCGGCGGCACGATCCCGATGTTCGTGAGCGCGGGCTCGGTGAGCACGCACGCCACCTCGCCGCCCGCCAGCGCGCGCTCGACGCCGTCGAGGTCGTTCCACTCGACCACCTCCGTCGTCAGGGTCGGGTCGACGGCCGGGCCGACGTTGCCGGGGCGCGAGCGCGGCCGCCCGCGCTCGTCGAGCACGACGAAGGTCTCGTCGACCGTGCCGTGGTAGCAGTAGCTGAAGACGAGGACCTTGGGCCGCCGCGTGAGCGCCCGCGCCAGGCGCAGCGCCCAGCGGTTCGCGTCGGTGGCGGTGAGCGCGAACTGCCAGCGCTCGAGCCCGAAGCGGCGCGTGAGCTCCTCGCCCACCCACGCGGCGTCCTCGGTGGGCAGCATCGCCGTGACGCCGCGGCGCACGCGCTCGCTGACGGCTGCCGACACCGGCTCGGGCGCGTGCCCGGCCATCGCGCCGGTGTCGCCCAGGCAGAGGTCGACGTACTCGCGCCCGTCCGCGTCCACGACGCGGGCGCCGCGCGCATCCTCGAGGAAGAGCGGGAAGCCCCCCGCCCACATCGTCATCCAGCTCATCGGCACGCCGCCGACGAGGCTGCCGCGGCTGCGGGCGTACAGCTCGCGCGAGCGCGGATGCTCGGCGGCGAAGCGCTCGCGCTCCCGCGCGAGCAGCTCGCGGACCCACCCCCGATCGATCGTCACGAGCGCCGTGCCCACAGCCGCGAACCTAGCGCGAAAGCGAGGCGCCCCCCCCTACGCCCGGCCGGGGGCACGAGGACCGAATAGGACACCCCCCGGCCG
>JADGHQ010000019.1 GCA_019683805.1 Thermoleophilaceae bacterium | reverse complement strand
GCGGCGGCGGCGCTGCTGCGGTTCGTCACGAGCCCGGACGCCACGCAGGCGATCCTCGCCCGGCGGGGAGGCGTGCCCGCCGGCCGCTTCCGCTCGCCGGTGCACGTGACCATCTGGAGCGCGCGCGACCGCCTGCCCGGCGCGCGCCCCGTACGCGACCCGCCGCCGGCCGAGGCGTCGGCTGCGTCCCCGAAGGTGGTTCCGACATGAGCGACGTGCTCGAGCGCGTTGAGGAGTGGTCGCTGCGCGGCGACCGCGTGGCGATCGCGACGGTGGTCGCGACGCGCCGCTCGGCGCCGCTGCCGCCCGGGGCGAAGATGGCTCTCAGCGAGAGCGGAGAGGTGGCGGGCGCCGTCTCGGGCGGGTGCGTCGAGGGCGCCGTCGTGAAGGTCGCCGAGGAGGTGCTCGCGGGCGGCGCGCCGCGCCTGCTCCACTTCGGCATCCCCGACTCCGACGCCTGGGACGTGGGGCTGCCCTGCGGTGGCGAGATCGACGTGTACGTCGAGAGGTACGAGCCGTGAGCGCGCAGTCGAGCTTCCTGCGGCTCGCGCGCGAGGGGTCGCGGGCGGCGCTCGTGACGCTCGTGAGCGGCGGGCGCGGCCGTCCGGGCGCGCACCTGCTCGTGCTGCCGGACGGCTCCAGCGAGGGCACGCTCGGCGACGCCGGGCTCGACGAGGCGGCGCGCCGCCACGCCGGGGAGCTGCTGTGGGCCGAGCTCTCGGAGCTGCGGGAGGAGGACGGCTGCGCGCTGTTCGTGGACGTGTCGGCGCCGGCGCCGCGGCTCGTGATCTTCGGGGCGGTGGACTACGCGGCGTCGCTCTGCCGCGTCGCGCGCGCGGCCGGCTGGCGCCCCTACGTGGTGGACCCGCGCTCGCGCTTCGCCGCGCCGGAGCGCTTCCCCGACGCGGAGCGGGTGATCGCGGCCTGGCCGGCCGAGGCGCTCGCGCAGATCGGCGGCATCGACCGCGCCACCTACCTCGCCGTGCTCACGCACGACCCGAAGCTCGACGACGCCGCGCTCACGCTCGCGCTCGACTCCGACGCGCCCTACATCGGCGCGATGGGCAGCCGCCGCGCGCAGTCCGAGCGGCGCGAGCGGCTGCTGCGCGCAGGGATCTCGGAGGAGCGCCAGAGCCGGATCTCCGCCCCGATCGGCCTCGATCTCGGCGCGCGCACCGCCGACGAGACGGCGCTCTCGATCATGGCCGAGGTGGTGGCCGTGCGCAACGGGCGCGACGGGCGCCGCCTCTCGCAGCGCGAGGGGCGCATCCACCAGCCGGCCTAGCGTCCGCGGCGCAGCGGCCCGCCCGCCGCTGCACGGCGGCGGGCTAGGCCGCGCGGTCGAGGCGCCGGCGGTAGACCCGGTAGTCGACGCGGTCGGGGCGCAGCGAGAGCGCGAGCGCGAGGTGCCGCCGGGCCTCGCTGCGGCGCCCGGTCTTCTCGTAGGAGCGGCCGAGGCAGAAGTGCGCGAAGTCGTTCATCGGGTGGCGCCTGACGACCGCCTCGAACTCCTCGCCCGCGTCCTCGTAGCGGCCGCAGCGGAAGTACGCGCGCCCGAGCGCCTCCCGGATGGAGCTCTTGTCCGGCTCGAGCGCGCGGGCCTTCTCGAGGGGGATGGCGGCGGCGTTGTAGTCGCCCGCCTCGAGCAGCTCGCTGCCGCGGCGGAAGAGGTCGTAGACGCGCTCGCCTCGCGCTTCCTCGGGACTGCGCCTCGGCTCGTCGCTCATCGATTCCCCACCTCCCGTGGTGACTGGTCGCCAGCCTCGGCCCGCAGCCGCTCGACCGCGTCGATCACGCTGCGGGCCACCTCGGACTTGCTTGCTCTCTCGACGTGCAAGACGCCCGTGCGCGTCACGATCGAGACCTCGTTGTCGGGCGCGTCGAAGCCGATCTCGGGGTCCGAGATGTCGTTCACGACGATAGCGTCGAGCTGCTTGCGCTCCAGCTTCGCGCGGGCCAGGTCGAGCGCGCGCTCCCCGTGCTCGGCGGCGAAGCCGACGAGCGTCTGGCCGGGCCGCCGCTCCGCCGCGAGCGCGGCGAGCACGTCGACCGTCGGCACGAGCCGCACGGTGAGGTCCTCGCGCCCCTCCTTCTTGATCTTCTCGTCGACCGGCTCGGCCGGCCGGAAGTCGGCCACCGCCGCCGCCATCAGCAGCACGTCGGCGCGCGCGAACTCCGAGCGCGCCGCGAGCTCGAGCTCGGCGGCCGTCTCGACGTCGACGTAGTGCACCCCCTGCGAGCGCGGCAGCGCGACGTTGGCCGCGATCGCCGTGACCTCCGCGCCGCGGCGCGCGGCCTCCTCGGCGAGGGCGAAGCCCATGCGCCCCGACGAGCGGTTGCCGACGTAGCGCACGCTGTCGATCGGCTCGCGCGTGCCGCCTGCGGTAACGAGCACGCGCAGCCCGTCGAGGGAGCGCGGCGAGTAGCCCTCCGCGCCGATCGCCTCCTCGATCGCCGCCAGGAGCTCCGGCGGCTCGGCGAGCCGCCCCGCCCCCCACTCGCCGCGCGAGGCGAGCGGCCCGGTGCCGGGCGGCACGATCCGCGCCCCGCGCTCCGCAAGCAGGCGCAGGTTGGCCTGGGTCGCGGGGTGCTCGAGCATCGCGTCGTTCATCGCCGGCGCCACCACGAGCGGCGCGCGGCAGGCGAGCGCCGCGCTCGTGAGCAGGTTGTCGGCGAGCCCGTGCGCGAGCTTCGCGATCGTGTTCGCGGTCGCCGGAGCGATCGCGTAGACGTCGCAGCGGCGCACGAGCTCGAGATGGGAGATCGGGTCCGCGTCCGGCGCCGGGTCGCCGGGAAAGGCGCCGCGCGCCGGGTCGGGCTCGAACTCGTCGACGAGCACCGGCGCGCCGGTGACGCCCGCGAAGGTTGCCGCGCCGACGAAGCGCTGCGCCGACGGCGTCTGGATCACGCGCACCGCGTGCCCTGCCTGCGTCGCCCGGCGCACGAACTCGACGGCCTTGTAGGCGGCGATCCCGCCGCAGACGCCGAGGAGGACCCTGGCCATGGCCGGCGCCGCCGCCTACGCGCGGTACCGGTACTTCAGCTTGCCCGCGGCGATCTCCTCGAGCGCGATGCCGAGGTAGTTCTTCGACTCGGTCTCCACCATCGGCGGCGGGTACTCGTCGAACGTCCCCTCGCCGAGGTTGTGGTAGTAGCTGTTGATCTGACGCGCGCGCTTCGCGGCTACCAGCACGCACGCGTAATGGGAGTCGACGTGCTCGAGGAGATCGTCGAGACGTGGCTTTATCACTCGTTCTCTCCTGACTTTCGCTGACCCCAGATGGTAGCGACGAGCCGCGCGAGGGCCTCGACGGCGTCCTCCAGCCGGTCGTTCACGATGCGGTGGTGGAACTCGTCCTTGGCGGCGAGCTCCTGCTCGGCGACGGCGAGCCGCCGCTCGATCTGCTCGGGGGACTCGGCGCCGCGGCCGACGAGCCGCGTGCGCAGCGCCTCGAGCGAGGGCGGCTCCACGAAGATCTGCACCGCCTCGGGCAGCGCGCGCCGCACCTGCCGGGCGCCCTGGAGCTCGATCTCGAGCACGAGGCCGCGGATCTCGTCGCCGCCCGCCGCGCGCATCGCGTCGAGGCGGTCGAGCTCCGAGCGGAGCGTCCCGTAGCGGTTGCCCGCGTACTCGGCGTGCTCGAGGAACTCGCCGCGGACGAGCCGCCGCTGGAACTCCTCGGGCGTGAGGAAGTGGTAGTCGCGCCCGTCGACCTCGCCCGGCCGCGGCTTGCGCGTGGTCGCGGACACGGACAGCTCGAGGCCCGGGTAGCGCTCCATGAGCGAGCGGATCAGGGTGCCCTTGCCGACCCCGGAGGGGCCGGTGACGACGAGCACTTGCGGCGTCGGGGCGGCTATCGGCGGAGGTTGGAGACGAGCTCGTGCCGCTGGCGCTGCGAGAGCCCGCCAATCGTCTTGCTCGGCGAGATCCGGCACTGCGTGAGGATGCGATTCACCTTCACGCGCCCGTACTTCGGCACGGCGAGGAGCAGGTCGAACACCTTCGCCGTGAGCAGGTACTCCGGCGGGTCGAGCAGCAGGCCGTGGATCTGGACGCGACCGGCCTTGAGATCGCGCTTGAGACGCGCGCGGCGCGTGCGGATCTCGTTCGCCCTCTTGAGCGCGTCCATGCGCTGGGTGAGCGAGCGTTCCGGCGCTACCCCCGGGGCGTGCTTGGGGGAAGTCTGAGCGGCAGGCGGCATGGGCGGCGATGTTACACAGAAAAAGCGGCTCGGCAGCGCCTAGCGCGCGTTTTGCGAGCGAATTTTGCTCGACCTCAACCTGAGGTTTAGTCCGCTTGGGGCAGGTTGAAGGCAACCGGCACTTTTGCAGGACCTTTTCGTCGCGCCCCTCACGCGCCGAGCCGGGCGGCCCCTCCGGCTCCCGACTCGGCGCCCCTTTCCTCGAGCAGCGCCGCGAGCTCGCGCCCGACGCGGGCTCCCGCCTCGGGATCGCGGAAGCTCTCGGTGCCGACCGCGACCGCCGTCGCGCCCGCTGCGACGAAATCGGCGGCGTCGCGCCCGCTCTGGATGCCGCCCATGCCGATCACGGGGATCGCGACCCTCGCCGCGACGGCGTGCACCTGCTGGAGGGCGACCGCGCGCACCGCGGGCCCCGAGACCCCGCCTGTCACCGCCCCGAGCCACGGCCGCCCGCTGCGCGGGTCGAACGCCATGCCCTTCAGCGTGTTGATCAGCGAGAGGGCGTCGGCGCCCGCCCCCTCGGCGGCGGCGCCGACGGCGGCCGGGTCGGTCGCGTTCGGCGTCAGCTTCACGATCAGCGGCTTCTCGGTGAGCGGCCGCAGCCGCTCGACCGCGCGCGCCGTCTCCCCCGCGTCCGCGCCCATGATCAGGCCGGTCTCGACGTTCGGGCAGGAGAAGTTGAGCTCGAGCATCGCGACCTCGTCGCGCTCGGACACCGCGCGCACGAGCCGCTCGAGCTCGTCGAGGCTGAAGCCCATCACCGACACGACGAGCGGCACCGGCAGCTCGGCGAGCCGCGGCAGGTCGCTCGCGAGGAAGCCCTGGAGGCCCCTGTTCGGGAGACCGATCGAGTTAATGAGCCCGGCCGGCGTCTCCCACAGCCGCGGCGGCGGGTTGCCCTGCCGTGGCGCGAGCGTGATCGTCTTCGACACGAAGGCGTCGAAGGGGAAGCGCTCGTACAGCTCGTCGCCGAACACGCGGTGCGCGGCGATCGCGTCGAAGGTGCCGGACCCGTTCAGCACGCGCCCGCGCAGCGGCACGCCGCAGAGCTCGATGCCGCGCCGCTCGCTCAACGTCCGGCCTCCGGCACGCCGGCGTCCGTCAGCTCCGAGGCGTCGAGCACCGGCCCGTCGACGCAGAGGCGGACGTAGCCCGAGCGCGCGGGCACGACGCAGCCGAAGCAGGCGCCGTACCCGCACGCCATCCCCGCCTCGAGCGCGAGCTGCGCCCGCACGTCGCGCTCCGCGCAGAGCGCGCGCACGGCCTCGAGCATCGCCGGCGGCCCGCAGGCGTACACGGTGCGGTCGCCGTCCCGGTCGAGCCGCTCCCGCACGAGCTCGGTCACGAGCGCGCGGCGCCCGGCGGAACCGTCCTCGGTGCACACCTCGGCCTCGGCGAACAGCGACGCCGCCTCCGCGTGCGCCGCGGAGCGGAAGCCGAGCAGCGCGGCGATCGCCTCCCCCAGCTCGTCCTGGAGCGCCAGGATCGGCGCCGCGCCGATCCCGCCGCCCACGAGCAGGGGCGTGCCCGACGGCTCGCAGTCGAAGCCCACCCCGAGCGGCCCCGTGAGCCAGAGGCCCTCGCCCGGCGCGAGCTGCGCGAGCCGCTCGGTCCCCGGGCCGACCACCTCGAGCAGGAAGTCGAGCAGCACGCCCTCGCCCGAGCGGCGC
This sequence comes from Thermoleophilaceae bacterium, assembly GCA_019683805.1. Taxonomy (GTDB): domain Bacteria; phylum Actinomycetota; class Thermoleophilia; order Solirubrobacterales; family Thermoleophilaceae; genus JADGHQ01. The sequence goes on along the minus strand of JADGHQ010000019.1, from coordinate 34,429 downwards.
GCCCTGGCGAACGAGAGCGCTCGCGGCAGGTAGGGGCGCTCGCCCTCCCCCGCTCCCCAGCGCTCCGCGGCGGCGAGCATGTAGAACTGGCCCGGCCGCGGGTCCTGCGGGCCGCCGGTGTCGAGCGCGGTCACAAGGCGGTACGCGCCCAGGTCGCGCGCTTCGGCCACGATGGCGCGGCGCCTGCCGAACGGCGCCCGTGTGCGCCGCGCGCCGCTCACCGCCCCAGGGCCTGCTCGGCCGCTCCGAAGCGCCGCTCGCGAGCGCGCCCGTTCGCGCCGCGGGCCGACTCGTGGAGCTCCTGCAGCGAGCGCACATCCGGCTCGCCGAGCTGAAGCGCGCGGATCGCGCGCTGCGCCGCGGACGCGCCCGTCATCGTGGTGATGCAGGGGATGCCGCGCGCGACCGCGGCGCGCCGGATCTCGTACCCGTCCGAGCGCGCGCCCGAGCCGGTGGGCGTGTTGATGACGAGCGTGACGTCGCCCGACTCGATCCGGTCGACCACGTTGGGCGAGCCCTCGGCGATCTTCGCGACGCGCTCCACCGGGACGCCCATGCGCCGAATCGCCTGCGCCGTGCCGCCGGTGGCGAGGATGCGGAAGCCGAGGTCGTGCAGCGAAGCGGCGAGCTGGGTCGCGGCGGGCTTGTCGCCGTCGGTCACGGAGATGAACACCGCGCCCTGGGTGGGGAGGCCGGCGCCCGCGGCGGCCTGCGCCTTCCCGAACGCGGTCGGGTAGTCGGCGGCGACGCCCATCACCTCACCGGTCGACTTCATCTCCGGGCCGAGCAGGGCGTCGGCCTGCGGGAAGCGGTCGAACGGGAGCACGGCCTCCTTCACCGACACGTGCCCCGGGCCGCGAACCGGGTCGGGCAGCTCGAGGCCGAGGTCGGCGAGCCGCTCGCCGAGCATGAGGCGGCAGGCGACCTTCGCCAGCGGCACCCCGACCGCCTTCGACACGAACGGGACGGTGCGCGAGGCGCGCGGGTTCGCCTCGAGCACGTAGAGCTCCTCGTCGGCTGCGACCGCGAACTGGATGTTGATGAGCCCCACCACGCCGAGCCGCAGCGCCAGCCGCTCGGTCGCCCGCTCCACCTGCCGCAGCATCTCCGGGCCGATCGACATCGCGGGGATCACGCAGGCCGAGTCGCCGGAGTGGACGCCGGCCTCCTCGACGTGCTGCATGATCGCCCCGATCCGGACCTGCTCGCCGTCGCAGAGCGCGTCCACGTCGATCTCGATCGCGTTCTCGAGGAAGCGGTCGAGGTAGATCGTCGAGCCCGCGCCGTCGCTCGGCGGCGTCCGCTCCAGGTAATCGGCGAGCTGCGCTCGCGAGTAGCAGATCTCCATCGCGCGGCCGCCGAGCACGTAGCTCGGGCGCACGAGCAGCGGGTAGCCGACCTGCTCGGCCGCGGCGAGCGCGCCCTCGGCCGATGCGGCGGTCGCGTACGGCGGGCTCTTCAGGCCGAGCTCCCCGATGAGCGCGCCGAAGCGCGCCCGGTCCTCGGCGAGGTCGATCGACTCGACCGGCGTCCCGAGCAGCGGCACGCCGGCGTCGGCGAGCCCCTTGGCGAGCTTCAGCGGCGTCTGGCCGCCGAACTGCACGATCACGCCCTCCGGCTGCTCGAGCTCGATCACTCCGAGCACGTCCTCGAGCGTGAGCGGCTCGAAGTAGAGCCGGTCGCTCGTGTCGTAGTCGGTCGAGACCGTCTCGGGGTTGCAGTTGACCATCACGGCGTCGCGGCCCGACTCGCGCACCGTCATGGCGGCGTGCACGCAGCAGTAGTCGAACTCGATCCCCTGCCCGATGCGGTTCGGCCCCGCCCCGAGGATCACGACCGACGGGCGCTCTCCCCGGCGCACCTCGTGGCGCGGGCCGTCCGGCCCGGGCCGCTCGAAGCCCGAGTAGTAGTAGGGCGTCGCCGCCTGGAACTCGGCCGCGCAGGTGTCGACCGACTTGAACGTGCGCGCGAGCCCCGCCTCTGGGTCCGCGCCCGCGGCGAGCTCCGCGAGCTCCGCGACGAACCACGGGTTGATGTGCGTGCGGCGGCAGACCTCCTCCTCGCTCGCGCCCTTGCGGAGCGCCTCGAGCAGCAGCTCGAAGCGGTCGTGCGAGGGTGTCTCGAGCCGGCTCAGCAGCTCCTCGAGCGGCAGGTCCGCGGGCGGCTGCACGTCGAGCTCGCGCGAGCGCATCGCCTTCACGAAGGCCTGCTTGAAGGTGCGGCCGATCGCCATCGCCTCGCCGACGGACTGCATGTGGGTGGACAGCCGGCCGCTCGTGCCCGGGAACTTCTCGAACGCGAAGCGCGGCCACTTCACGACCACGTAGTCGATCGTCGGCTCGAAGCTCGCCGGCGTCGCCTTGGTGATGTCGTTGTCGATCTCCTCGAGCGTGTAGCCGACCGCGAGCCGCGCCGCGATCTTCGCGATCGGGAACCCGGTGGCCTTCGAGGCGAGCGCGGAGGAGCGCGACACGCGCGGGTTCATCTCGATCACGACGATCTCGTCGGTGTCCGGGTTGACCGCGAACTGGATGTTCGAGCCTCCCGTCTCGACCCCGACCGCGCGGATCACGGCGATCGCCTGGTCGCGCAGGGCCTGGTACTGCTTGTCGGTGAGCGTCTGCTGCGGCGCGACCGTGACCGAGTCGCCGGTGTGCACGCCCATCGGGTCGACGTTCTCGATCGAGCAGACGATCACGACGTTGTCGTTGCGGTCGCGCATCACCTCGAGCTCGAACTCGCCCCAGCCGATCACGCTCTGCTCGATCAGCACCTGGCCGATCGGGCTCGCCGCGAGGCCCTCGCCGACGACCTGCCGGTACTCGGTCTCGGTGCGCGCGATGCCCCCGCCGCGGCCGCCCATCGTGAAGCCCGGCCGCACGATCGCCGGCAGGCCGACCTCGCCGAGCACGCGCTCGGCCTCCGCCAGCGAGCGCGCGATGCCCGAGCGCGGAACTCGCAGGCCCGCCCCCTCGATCGTGCGGCGGAACAGCCCGCGGTCCTCGGCACGCCGGATGGCGTCGTAGTTCGCGCCGATGAGCTGCACGTCGAAGCGCTCGAGCGTGCCGTCCTCGGACAGCGCGCGGGCTAGGTCGAGCGCCGTGCCGCCGCCGAGCGTGGGGAGCAGCGCGTCCGGGCGCTCGCGCTCGATCACGCGCGCGACCGACCCCGGCGTCAGCGGCTCGACGTAGGTGGAGGTCGCGAACTCGGGGTCGGTCATGATCGTGGCCGGGTTCGAGTTGACGAGCACGACCTCGTAGCCCTCCTCGAGCAGCACCTTGCACGCCTGGGCGCCGGAGTAGTCGAACTCGGCCGCCTGGCCGATCACGATCGGACCCGAGCCGAGGACGAGGATCTTCGAGATGTCGTCACGCCTGGGCATCGATCAGCCCCAGGAACCTGTCGAAGATGTGCGTCGCGTCGTGCGGGCCGGGGCCCGCCTCGGGGTGGTACTGGACCGTGGCGCCAGGCACGTCGAGCAGGATGAGGCCCTCCACGGTCCGGTCGTAGAGGTTGAGCTGCGACAGCTCGGCGGCGCCGAAGTCCGTCTCCCAGCGCACCGGCTCGTCCGTGTCGATCGTGCGCGCCCCGTCGGGCCCGAGTACCGCGAAGCCGTGGTTCTGCGAGGTGATGTCGATCCTGCCTGTCGCGAGGTCCTTCACGGGGTGGTTGGCACCGCGGTGCCCGAAGGGCAGCTTGAAGGTCTCGAGGCCGACGGCGCGGCAGAGGAGCTGGTGACCCATGCAGATCCCGAACACCGGCACCTTGCCCACCATGCCGCGCACGGTCTCGACGACGTAGTCGAGCGCCGCCGGGTCGCCAGGGCCGTTGGCGAGGAAGACCGCGTCGGGGTCGCGCGCGAGCAGCTCTTCGGCGCTCGCCGTGCACGGGTGGAGCTCGAGCCGCACGCCGCGCTCGCGCAGGTTGCGCACGATCGAGTCCTTGATGCCCGTGTCGATCGCGACGACGCGCGGGCCGGGGTTGTCGGGATCGAGCACAATCGGCTCTGCGGGCGTCACCTCGCGGGCGAGGTCGCGGCCCGCCATCGGCGGCTCGGCGCGCACGCGCTCCATCGCCTCCCGCTCCGGCGTCTCGCCCGGGAAGATCCCGCCGCGCATCGCGCCCTTGTCGCGGATGTGGCGCACCAGGGCGCGCGTGTCGACGCCCGTGAGCGCCGGCACGCCGCAGTCGCCGAGCCAGGTCAGCCAGCCGCCCTCGGCGCCGGGGGCGTCCTCGCGGTCCACGCCCTCGCGCATCACGACGCCGCGGGCGTGCACGGCGTCGGACTCCATCGCCTCGGCAGAGACCCCGTAGTTGCCGATAAGCGGGTAGGTGAAGACGATGATCTGGCCGCGGTAGCTCGGGTCGGTGACCGACTCCTGGTAGCCGGACATCGAGGTGTTGAAGACGACCTCGCCGGTCGCGTGGCCGCGGCCGCCGGCTGCCTCGCCGTCGAGGCGCGTGCCGTCCTCGAGCAGCAGGTACGCGCTCACTTGACGAGCCCCTGGATCCTCTTGAACTCGTCGCTCCCGGCCGCGCCGAGGAGCTCGAAGAGCGCCGTCTCGACGCTCGAGGGGAGCGCGCCGGCCGCCTCCATCCTGCGCAGCCCGACCTCGCGGTCCCCGGCCGAGCGCGAGCCGCAGGCGTCGGCCGCGACGTGCACCTCCACCCCGCGCTCGAGCAGCGCGTGGGCGGTCTGGCTGACGCAGATGTGCGTCTCGATGCCCGCGATCACGACCTGGTCGCGCCCGCCGAGGTCGAAGCCGTCGGCGTCGGTCGCGGCGAAGCACACCTTCGCGATCGGCTCGACGCCCTCCAGGTGCGCCGCGACCTCGGGCACCGTCGGCCCCAGCCCGCGCGGATACTGCTCGGTGACGATCACGGGCACGCCGAGGACGTTCGCCCCCTGGACGAGCGTGGCGATGCGGCGCGCCACCCGGTCGAACCCGTCGATCGCCGGGCGGAACGCCTCCTGGACGTCGACGACGAGCACCGCCGCGCGCCCGCGCTCGAGCAACCCCCGCGCCGCCACTCAGCGCACCGCCCCGATCGCGAAGGAGCGCTCCCGGTAGACGACGCCGCCGGCGGCGACGGTCATGCGCACGCGGCCCCTGAGCCGGCGGCCCGCGAAGCAGCAGTTCGACGAGCGACTCTCGTAGCCCGCCTCGCCCACCTCCCACTCGGCGCCGAGGTCGACCAGGCAGACGTTCGCCGGCGAGCCCGGCGCGAGCGTGGGCGCGGCGAGCCCGAACGGGGCGCCGCCTGCGGTCATCCGCTCGACGAGCAGGGGGAGCGAGATCAGGCCGGGCTCGACGAGCAGCGTGTGCAGCGCGGCGAACGCGGTCTCGAGGCCGATGACGCCCATCGGAGCGACCTCGAACGGCTCCTCCTTCTCCTCGCGCGCGTGCGGGGCGTGGTCGGTCGCCACGCAGTCCACGACGCCCGACCGCAGCCCGTCGATCAGCGCCCGGCGGTCCTCCTCCGAGCGCAGCGGCGGGTTCATCTTGAAGTTGGTGTCGAGCGTGCGCACCGCCTCGTCGGTGAGCGTCAGGTGGTGCGGCGTCGCCTCGCAGGTGATCCTCACGCCCGCCTGCTTGGCCTGCTCGATCGCCGCGACCGACTCTCGCGCCGACACGTGCTGGATGTGGATGCGGGCGTCCTCGTAGGCGGCGATCGCGGCGTCGCGGGCGATCGTCGTCGACTCGCTGATGGACGGGATCCCCGCCACCCCGAGCTGCGCCGACACCGCCCCCTCGTGCATCGCGCCGTCGCGCGAGAGCGCCGGGTCCTCCTCGTGGAGCGCCAGCGTGAGGCCGACCATGCGCTGATAGCGGAGCGCCTGGCGCAGCACCCCCGCGTTCGCGACCGGCCGGCCGTCGTCGGTGAAGCCGAGGGCGCCCGCGTCCGCCAGCTCGCCCATCTCGGTGAGCTGCTCGCCCCGCTCGCCGACCGTCACCGCCGCGAGGAAGCCGGTGGGGACGCGCGCCTCCTCGCGGGCGCGCTCGCGCAGCGCGCGCACCAGATCGGCGCTGTCCACGACCGGATCGGTGTTGGGCATCGCGAGGATCGCGCAGAAGCCGCCGGCGGCGGCGGCGCGCGTGCCGGTCTCGATGTCCTCCTCGTCCTCGCGCCCCGGCGTGCGCAGGTGCACGTGCGGATCCACGAACGCGGGGAAGGCGTGCAGCCCCTCGCCCTCGACCACCTCGGCGCCGTCGGGCCCCTCGAGCGATCCGGGCGGACCGATCTCGGCCACCTCGCCGGCGCGCAGCAGCAGATCGCCCGGCTCGTCGATCCCGGCGCGCGGGTCGAGCAGCCGCGCGCGGCGGACGAGCAGGTCCGCCGTGTGCCCGCGACGGTGCTCGAGCAGCGTGTGCGGGCTCATGCCGGCTGCGGCTCCGTCCGGATCCCGCGGGAGGCGGGCAGCGGCGACAGCCCACCGGCGAGCAGCTCGTAGAGCACGGCCATGCGCACGACCACGCCGGACTCGACCTGGCGCACGATCAGCGCCTGCGGCGAGTCGATCACCTCGGCGGCGAGCTCGACGCCGCGGTTCACGGGGCCGGGGTGCATCAGGAGCTGGTGCGGCGCGAGCCGGCGGCCGTCGATCTGGAAGCGCGCGGCGTACTCGCGCAGCGACGGGACGTAGGAGCCGGTCATGCGCTCCCGCTGCATCCGCAGGGCGTACACGACGTCCGCCTCCTCGATCCCATCCAGCGAGAAGCGCACCTCGCAGCCGAGCGTCGCGATGTCGCGCGGGATCAGCGTCGGCGGCCCGCAGACCGTCACCGCGCAGCCCATGCGCGTGAAGGCCAGGATGTTCGAGCGGGCGACCCGGCTGTGCAGCACGTCGCCGACGATCCAGACCCGAAGCCCCTCCAGGTCGCCCCTGCGGGCGCGCAGCGTGTAGAGGTCGAGCAGCGCCTGCGTGGGGTGCTCGTGCTTGCCGTCGCCCGCGTTGATCACGGAGGCGGTGGTCCAGCTCGCCACGAGCGCGGCGGCCCCCGCGTAGGGCGAGCGGATGACGATCGCCGCGGGGTCGTAGGCAGAGAGCGTCTGGACGGTGTCGCGGAGCGACTCGCCCTTGTCCACCGAGGAGCCCTGCGCCTTGATCGAGACGAGGTCGGCGGAGAGCCGCTTGGCGGCGAGCTCGAACGACGAGCTCGTGCGCGTCGAGGACTCGTAGAAGAGGTTGATGACGGTCCGCCCGCGCAGCGTCGGCACCTTCTTGATCTCGCGCCCCGACACCTGGGCGAAGCTGCTGGCGCGCGCGAGGATGCGCTCGATGTCCTGGCGCGAGAGGTCCTCGATCGAGAGCAGGTTGCGCATCACGCCGCCACCTCGGCGTGCTCGGAGATCGTGACCTCGTCGACCCCGTCGATCTCCTCCACGCGCACGTTCACGCGCTCGCTGCGGGAGGTCGGCAGGTTCTTGCCGACGTAGTCGGGGCGGAACGGCAGCTCGCGGTGGCCGCGGTCTGCCAGCACGGCGAGCTGGACCCGCTGCGGCCGCCCGTAGTCGAACAGCGAGTCGATCGCGGCGCGCACCGTGCGGCCGGTGTAGAGCACGTCGTCGACGAGCACCACGGTGATCCCGTCGATCGGGAACTCAATGTGCGTGTCCTGGACCTGCGGCTGATCGGCGCGCAGCGTCAGGTCGTCGCGGTAGAAGGTGATGTCGAGGTCCCCGAGCGGGATCGGCACGCCCGACAGCTCCTCGACGAGCCCGTGCAGGCGCCTGGCGATGACGGCGCCGCGCCGGTGGATGCCCACCATCGCGATCCGCTCGCTCCCCGCGCGCCCGGTCTTCTCGACGATCTCGTGCGCGATGCGCTGCAGCGTGCGGCGTACGTCGTCGCGGTCGAGTACGACCTTCTCGTTCACTCCATCCTTCCTGGCCTCGCCGGACCGGGTTAAAGGACTTGCGCGGGCGAGCCTAGCAGGGCGCGCCGACGGCACGCGCCGGGCGGGCGGGCCAGCGGCTCCCGGCGCGGCCCGGCGGGCACGCTCGCGCGGCTAGGTCCGGGGCGCCGCCGGCTCCGGCGTGCTCCCGCTGCCCGCCCGGTGGTGGATCGGCTCGCCGCGCTCGGGGAAGGGGATCTCGACCCGGTCGAAGTCGCGCGGGACGATCGTGCGCTCGAACGCGGCGCGCGCCTCGTCGCGGATCTCGCCGCCGGCGTAGCGCTGCGAGACGTGGGTGAGCGCGAGCAGGCCGACGCCGGCCTCGGCCGCCAGCTCCGCCGCGCCACGGGCGGTGGAGTGGCCGGTCTCCCGCGCGCGGTCGGCCTCCTCGATCGAGAAGGTCGCCTCGTGCACGAGCAGGTCGGCGCCGGTGGCCACGAGCCTGGTGAGCTCGCACGGCGCGGTGTCGCCCGTGATCACCACGCGCCGGCCGCGCCGTGGCTCGCCGAGGACCTGCTCGGGGCGCACCTCCCCGCGCGCGCCCTGCACCGGCTCGCCGGCCTGCAGGCGGCCGTAGTCGGGGCCGGGCTCGACCCCCAGCGCGCGCGCCCGCTCCTCGTCGAAGCGGCCCGGGCGCTCGTCCTCGATCAGCGCGTAGCCGTAGGCGGTCACGCCGTGCTCGACGCGGAAGGCGGCGACCCGGTAGCCGTCCCGCTCGACGGCCTGGTTGGGCTCGAGCTCGTCGACCCGCACCGGGAAGCTCGTGCGGCCCATCAGCGGCTTGAGCGCGTCGACCAGCGCCCGCAGCCCCGGCGGGCCGTGCAGCGTGAGCGGCTCCCTGCGCCCGTGCAGCGTGTAGGTCTTGAGCAGGCCCGGCAGCCCGAGCACGTGGTCGGCGTGGAAGTGGCTGATGAAGACCTCCTCGAGCTCGAGCAGCCCGACGGAGCGCAGCAGCTGCCGCTGCGTGCCCTCGCCGCAGTCGAACAGCAGGCGGTCGCCGCCGCGGCGGATCAGCGTGGCCGGCAGCCCGCGCCGAGCCGTGGGCGCCGAGCCGGCGGTGCCGAGGAAGAGCACGTCGAGGTCCATCGCCGGCCTATCTTCGCTCAGCGGCCTGGCCGTCAGTCGAGCGCGACGTGCTCGAGCTCGATCCGGCCGTCCTCGATGCGCGCGATCCCCATCGTGTGCCGCGGCTCGCGCCGCTTGTCGGTGGGGCTGCCCGGGTTGAAGAGGTGGAAGCCGTCGCGCTCCTCGTGCAGCGGGATGTGCGAGTGGCCGAAGATCACCGCCGCCGACTCCGGGAACCGCTTGCGCATGCGCTCGAGCCGCCCCGCCGCCGGGCCCGCGTCATGCAGCAGCGAGACCTTCACGCCGTCGAGGTCGAGCGTCAGCTCGGCCGGCAGCGCGCGCCGGAGCTCGGCCGAGTCGAGGTTGCCGTGCACCGCCTCGACCGGCGGGCCGAGGATCTCCATCTCGGCGAGCACGATCGAGTCGACGAAGTCGCCCGCGTGCAGGATCAGGTCGGCCGACTCCATGCGCTTCACGCACTCGTCCGGGAAGACGCGGCCGGCCCGCGGGAGATGGGTGTCGGCGAGGATCGCCACCAGCATGACCCGGGAGAGTAGTCAGCCGTCGCCGCTCGCGGGCTAGACTGCGTTCGCGGGCGCCCGTAGCTCAGTGGATAGAGCGCTGCCCTCCGGAGGCAGAAGTCGCAGGTTCGAATCCTGCCGGGCGCGTCGCCTCGCGCCCCGCTCCCGTGTAGCCGCCTCGGGGGCTGTCGCGTCGGATTTGGCGTCGGGTGACGTCTGCGTCACCGTCGAACATCCGCGCGCGGCCGACGTCGTGCATCGACTGCTTGACGACCTCCCTGCCCGAGATCGACCACATACCTGACCCAGGCCCGGCGACTTCGACGAGGAGCTCGCGCACCTCGATCCGAAGGATGTGCAGATCGTCGAGGCCTCGCCCGATCGCGCCGTCTCCATCCAGGGAGGCCGGGCGGGCTGCCTAAGCCTGCCACACAGCTACCGAGCGACGGCAAGCTTCCGCGCTCTGGGCACGTCGATGGCTGGCCGGTGGCGCAGCACGCGGACCCCGCGCGGACCGGAGCCGCCGCGCCGCGGCGTCGCGCCGGGCGGGGCCCCCGCCGCCCGGCGCCCTACGGCACGTGCGGAGCCGCCGCTGCCGGCAGGAGGTCGCAGAACCAGAAGCCGTCGCGCTCCACGCGCTCGCCTGCCGCCACCGGCACGGGCGTCTCGAACACCGGTCCCGCGCTGACGAACGTGTGGAACTCGCCGTTCTCGCCGCACGGGTCGACGCCTGGGGGTAGGTCGTCGAGCAGCGCGCGGTCGTAGGCGCGCCCGCAGAACGAGGGGTCGAGCCGGCGCGGATCGACGCACACGACCGTCGCCTCGAAGCCCGCGTCCACGAACTCGCGCGCGAGCCTGGCGGTGTCCTCGCCCCAGAGGGGGAACAGCGCGCCCCGGCCCGCGGCGGCCAGCCGAGCCTCGCGGTAGGCGCGGACGTCCTCGAGGAAGAGGTCGCCGAACGCGACGGCCTCCACGCGAGCGAGCGGCGCCTCCGAGAACGCGCGCGCCATGCGCTCCTCGTACGCCGCGTTCGAGCACTCCGGCGGTATCCACACCTCCGCGAGCGGGACGCCTACCGCTTCGGACTGCGCGCGCAGCAGCTCGTGCCGCACGGCGTGCATGCTCACTCGCTCGTAGCCCTCGGTGAACGTGGTGACGAGCGCCGCGGGCTCGATCCCGAGCTCACGCAGCCGCCGGAGCGCGAGCGCGGAGTCCTTGCCGCCGCTCCAGGAGAGCGCCACGCTCACGCGGCGCGCCTCCTCAGCTCGCTCAGGCCTCCAGGTGCCGCTCGTACCAGGCCCAGGTCTCGGCGAGCCCGCGGTCGAGGTCCCAGCGCGGCGCCCAGCCGAGCTCCGCGCGGATGGCGGTCGAGTCGAGGTACTGGCGGTCGATCTCGCCGTGCGGCGTCCCGTCGCCGTAGATCTCCGGCTCGAGGTCCCTGCCGGCCGCGGCGATCAGCCGGCGCACCACCTCGAGCGCCGAGTGCGGCTCGCCCGCGCCGGCGTTCCAGGCCCGCCCCCACAGCTCCTCGCGCTCGAGCGACTCGGCGACCGCCAGGTACGCCTCGACCGCGTCCGCGACGTAGATGAAATCGCGCTCGGGCGTCCCGTCGGAGCGGAGCACCGGGCGCTCGTCCCACATGAGCGCGCGGGCGGCGCCGGGCACGAGCCGCGCGAAGTTGCAGTCCCCGCCGCCGTAGACGTTGGCGAGCCGCGTCACCGCGACCGGCACCCGGTAGGTGTAGGCGTAGGAGCGCGCGATCATGTCGGTCGCCGCCTTCGAGACGTCGTAGGGGAAGCGCGGCACGAGCGGCGCGTCCTCGCGGTAGGGCAGCTCGTCGTGGGAGCCGTAGGCCTTGTCCGAGGAGGCGACGACCACCCGCAGCACACGCCCACGCGCCGAGCCGACCGCGCGGCAGGCCTCGAGCAGCGTGTAGGTGCCGCGGATGTTGGACTCGAAGGTCGAGAGCGGCGAGCGGTTGGCGGTTTCGACCTGCGTCTGCGCGGCGAGGTGGAAGACGGTGTCGACGTCGTGCTCGTTCAGCACGCGCAACACCTGCTCGTAGTCGAGGAGGTTGCAGTCGGCCACGTCGCAGCGCTCCTCGAGCCGGTGGAGCCGGAAGAGCGAGAACAGATGCGCGTCGCGCCTCAGCACCACCACGCGCGCGCCCTCGTCGAGCAGCCGCTCGACGAGCCAGGAGCCGATGAACCCCTGCCCGCCTGTGACGAGCACCGAGCGTCCCGACCAGCCGCTCATAGCGCCCCCACGAGCGGTCGCCACGGAGCGTGGCCGGACCGCCAGAGCTCGTCCAGCAGCAGCGTGTCCTTGTAGGTGTCCATGCACGCCCAGAAGCCGTCGTGGCGGAACGCGAACAGCTCCCCCGCCGCGGCCAGCGACTCCAGCGGCCCGCGCTCGAGAGCCTCGTCCTCGCCGATCGAGTCGAGCGCCCGCGGCTCCATCGCCATGAAGCCCCCGTTCACCCAGCAGTCGAGCCGCGGCTTCTCCTCGAACCCCTCGATGCGGCTGCCGTCGCCGAGCCGCGCCACGCCCCACGGGTTGAGGGGCCGCACGACGGTCATCGTCGCCGCGCCGCCGTGCCCGCGGTGGAAGTCGAGCAGCCGGGCGAGGTCGACGTCCGCCACCCCGTCCGCGTAGGTGACGCAGAAGGTGCCCCCGTCGAGCAGCTCGCGGGCGCGGGCGACCCGCCCACCGGTCGGGGTGTCGGGGCCGGTGTCGACGCAGGCGACGTCCCAGCCCTCGTCGAGGTCCTCGGCGAACTCCCGCACCGCCTCGGCCCCATGCCCGAGCAGGAGCACGAAGCGCGTGAGCCCGTGGGCCGCGTACAGCGACATCACGTGCCAGAGGATCGGCCTGCCTCCGACCTCGACGAGCGGCTTCGGCACGGCCTCGCCGTGCTCGCGCATGCGGGTGCCCTTGCCCCCGCAGAGGATCGCGACCGGGATCGTCACGGGCGGCAGGATACCCGCGAGACAGGCGCCGCGCCAGTCCCGGCCCCGGCTGCCCGCGTACGCCTACCCGCCCGCGACGGCCGGGAGGATCGTGACCTCGTCCCCGTCCTCGACGGGGGTGTCGAGACCGTCGAGGAAGCGGATGTCCTCGCCCTGCACGTAGACGTTCACGAAGCGGCGCAGGTCGCCGTCCTCGGCGATCCTCTCGCGAAGCCCGTCGTACCGCTCGTACAGGCCGTCGAGCACCTCCCCGACGGTCGAGGCGTCCTCGACCTGGGTCTCGGCCTCGCCTCCGGTGACGTTTCGGAGCTGGGTTGGGATCTTGACTGTGACGGCCATTGGGCGCGCCAGTTTACCGTCCCGCGGCTACGCCGCCTGAGCCAGCCCGAGCGTGCGCTCGAACGACGCGACCGTCGGCTCGATCACGTCCGTCTCGAACGTGGCGCGCACCGCGTCGAGGGTCTTGAGCCCCTCGCCGGTGATCACGATCACGACGCGCTCGCCCGGGTCGATGTCGCCTCGCTCGGCGAGCTTCGCGAGCGTCGCGGTGGTCACGCCCCCGGCCGTCTCGGTGAAGATCCCCGTCGTCTCCGCGAGCAGGCGGATGCCGGCGCGGATCTCGTCGTCGGTCACCGCGTCGATCGAGCCGCCCGACTTGCGCGCGAGCTCGAGCGCGTACGGTCCGTCGGCGGGGTTGCCGATGGCGAGCGACTTGGCGATCGTGCTCGGGCGCACCGGCCGGCAGATCTCGTGGCCCTCGGCGAAGGCGGTCGCGACCGGCGCGCAGCCCGCGGCCTGGGCGCCGTTCATCACGGGCACTTCGCCATGCACCAGCCCGACCTCGATCCACTCCTCGATGCCGCGCGCGATCTTCGTGAACAGCGAGCCCGAGGCGATCGGGACCACGATCCGGTCGGGCAGCTCGAACCCGAGCTGCTCGACGATCTCGTAGCCGAGCGTCTTCGAGCCCTCGGAGTAGTAGGGGCGCACGTTCACGTTGACGAAGGCCCAGTCGCGCTCCGCCGACAGCTCCATGCAGAGGCGGTTGACGTCGTCGTAGCTCCCCTCCACGGCCACAACCCGCGTGCCGTACACGCCGGTCGCGAGCACCTTCTGCTCCTCGAGGTCGGCCGGGATGAAGACGTAGCTGTCGACGCCCGCGGCGGCCGCGTGGGCAGCCACCGCGTTCGCGAGGTTGCCGGTGGACGCGCAGGCGACGGTGTCGAAGCCGAGCTCGAGCGCCTTGGCGAGCGCCACCGTCACGACCCGGTCCTTGAAGGAGTGCGTGGGGTTGGCGGCGTCGTTCTTCACCCAGACCTCGCGCAGGCCGAGGCGCTCGGCCAGGCGGTCGGCGCGCACCAGGGGCGTCGTGCCCGCGTCGAGCGCCGTGCGGGGCGGCCGGTCGAACGGCAGGAAGTCGGAATAGCGCCAGATCGAGCGCGGGCCCGCCTGGATCTTGCGCCGGGTCTCGAGGGGGTCGAGGTCGGAGAAGTCGTAGGCGACCTCGAGCGGCCCGAAGCAGTTGTCGCAGACGTAGCGCGCCTCGAGCGCGTACGTCGCGCCGCATTCCTTGCACCTGAGCGCTTCAACAGCCATGAGCTGCCCCTTTCCCTTGAAACGGTTGAACCTCCGCCGCTTACGCTGTGACGGAGGTTCCGAAGCGCCCTCGCGTCACATCTCCCGGACCGTGCGATGGCAGTCCGATGGAATTGGCACCGTTTCCTCGGCCGGGCCGGCCTCGGATGGTTGCCGGGGCTTCACAGGGCCATGTCCCTCCACCCCTCTGGATGCGATGCGGCTATGTCGAGACCGGAAGGATACCGATCCCCTCGGCGTTCGCAACGTAGATCGGCCGCTCTGCGCGGAGATTGAGTCGAGCGCGGCGGCTGCGCGGACCGCTCAACTAACCTTGAGTCCCCTGGCCCTCCCGACCCTCCTTCCGGATGCCTCAGCCGAGACAGCTGAACCTCGAGCGACTCCCCTGGCGGCCCGTGCGCCTGCTCGACGCAGACGTCGGACTCGGCGAGGGGCTCGACGCGCGCCAGCTCGAGGAGGCGCGGTCGAGGCTGCTCGCGCCGGCCGCGAACCTCACCCGCGGGGCGTGGCGGCTCGAGCTCGAGCCGCCGCCGCCCGGCGCGGCGCTCGGGATCCTCGTCCTGGACGGGCTGATCGCGCGCATCCAGGAGGTGGGCGAGCTCTCGGCCGTGGAGTTCCTCGGGCCGGGCGACGTCGTCCGCCCCTGGACCTACGGGTCCGAGGAGATCTCGGCGCTGCCCGTGGCCGCCTCCTGGGAGGTCATCCGCAACTCCAGGATCGCGCTGCTCGACCACGGCTTCGCCCTGCGCGCGGGGCGCTGCCCGCAGGTGCTCGCCGCGGTGCTCGAGCGCGTGGTCGCGCGCTCGCGCTCGCTCGCTTTCGCGCTCGCCGTCCGGCAGCTCGTGCGCGTCGACGATCGCATCCTGGTCACGCTCTGGCACCTCGCCGACCGCTGGGGGCGGACGCGGCCCGGCGGCTGCACGCTGCCGCTGCCCGAGCTGAGCCACGAGATGCTCGCGCGCATGGTGGCGGCGCGCCGGCCCTCGGTCACGACCGCGCTCAGCAGACTGCGGGAGCGCGCCCTCGTAGAGCGCGCCCCCGACGGCGGCTGGCTGCTCAACGGCGAGCCGCCCGCGGACCTCGTTCGCCCGCGCGCCCGGCGCGCGCGGCTCGAGTTCCAGGCCGCGGGCTGAGGCCGGCCGCCGAGCCGGGGCGCCTCGCCGCGGAGCGGACCGGCGGCGAAAGTACAATCGGTGTCGGTGAACGCCATGACGCTCGTCGACGACCCGCTCAGACGCCATGCCGAATCTGCCCAAGCCACGTCTGCGCCGGTCCGGACGCGCCCGAGTCGAGTCGTTCACCCAGGCTCCCAGCGCCGCTGAGCCCCACGTCGAGCTGATCGACGGCGGCGGCCTGCGCTGGGTCTTCATCGAGCGGCCCGGCCCGGCCGACCGCGCCTGGCTCGAGGAGCACTTCGAGTTCCACCCGCTCGACTACGAGGACGTCACCTCGCGCAACCAGCGGCCGAAGATCGACGAGTACCCCGACTACCTCTTCATCGTCCTCCACTTCCCGGTCTACGACAAGCAGATCGGGCGGCTGAACGTAGGCGAGCTCGACATCTTCATCGGGGCGGACTTCATCGTCACGATCCCCAACACGCCGCTGCCGCCGGTGCGCTACCTGTTCGAGCGCTGCCGCAACTCGGAGGAGCAGCGCGATCAGCTCTTCGCCTCGGGGCCGGGCTACCTGCTGTACCGGATCGTGGACGACTCCTTCGACTACTGCTTCCCGATGCTGCGCAAGATGGGCAACAAGCTCGACCGCATCGAGGAGGAGATCTTCGAGGGCCGCTCGCAGGAGGTCGTGCGCGACATCTCGAACGTCAAGCAGGAGATCATCAACTTCCGCAAGATCATCCGCCCGCAGCGCGCGGTCCTGCGCGACCTCGAGCGCACCAAGCAGCGCTACCTCACGCAGGACCTCGACATCTACTTCGACGACATCGTCGACGCCTCCGAGCGCATCTGGGACATGCTCGAGAACTACAAGGAGGTCGTCGAGGCGCTCGAGGACACCAACGAGTCCGTGCTCTCGCACCGCCTCAACGACGTGCTGCGGGTGCTCACCGCGTTCAGCGTGATCATGCTCCCGCTCACGCTGATCGCGTCTATCTGGGGCATGAACGTCGGCGTCCCGGGCGAGGGCTCGCGGGCCGCCTTCTGGGTGATCCTCGCCCTCCTGGTCGTCGTACTGGTCGGGATGGCCGGCCTGTTCCGGCGGCGCGGCTGGCTCTAGCCCGCCCGGCGCCCGCACGCGCGCGGGCGCACGTCGGAGCCGCGCGCGCACGCGTTCTCTAGGGTTCCGGGCCGATGGCCGAGCAGCGACTGTGGGCGCCCTGGCGGCTCGAGTACATCAGGGGCGCGAAGTCCGGGGAGTGCATCTTCTGCGCGGGCGCGCACCCCGACGACGACCGCGGCCGCCGCATCGTGCACCGGGGCGAGCGCTGCTTCGTGCTGCTGAACGCCTACCCGTACGCGAGCGGGCACCTGATGGTCGCGCCGTTCGCGCACGTGCCGTCGATCGAGCAGCTCGAGGACGAGGTGCTGCTCGAGCTCGCGCGGCTCACGCGGCGCTCGCTCGCGGTGCTGCGGGAGCTGTACCGACCGGACGGCTTCAACATCGGAATCAACCAGGGGAAGGTCGCGGGCGCGGGATTCGACGACCACGTCCACCAGCACGTCGTACCGCGCTGGGCCGGCGACAGCAACTTCATGCCGGTGATCGGCGACACGCGCGTGCTGCCGCAGAGCCTCGACGACTCCTGGCGGGAGATATCGGAGGCATTCGCGACGTGAAGACCATCGACCCGGGGATCTTCAAGGCCTACGACGTGCGGGGGATCTACCCCGAGCAGATGGACCCGGACGTCGCCTACCGCGTCGGCCGCGCGTTCGCGCGCGTGCTCGCGGACGAGTACTCGGCCCGACCCGAGGAGCTGCAGATCGGGCTCGGACGCGACATGCGCCTGTCCGCCCCGGCGATGGCGGCGCGCTACGCCGACGGCATCCGCGACGCGGGCGCGAGCGTGCTCGACATCGGGATGGTGGGGACCGAGATGCTCTACTTCGCCGTCGGCTCGCGCTCGCTCGACGGCGGGCTCATGTGCACGGCGTCGCACAACCCCAAGGCGTACACGGGGGCGAAGCTCGTCAAGCGCGGCGCGATCGCGCTGTCCGGCGACGCCGGCATCGCCGAGGTGGGGCGGCTCGCGACCCAGAGCGACCCGGGCGAGCCGGCGCCGCGCCGGGGCGAGCTGCTGCGGGAGGACATCGGCGAGGAGTTCCGCAAGGCGGCGCTGAGCTTCATCGACCCCTCCCGCGTGCGGGCGATGCGTGTCGTGCTCGACGGCGGCAACGGCATGGCCGGGCCGATGGTCGGGCCGCTGCTCGACGAGCTCGCGATCGAGCAGGTGCCCACCTTCTGGGAGCCGAACGGCGAGTTCCCTGACCACGAGCCCAACCCGCTGCTGCCCGAGAACCGCCGCTTCGTCGTCGAGAAGGTGCTCTCGGAGGGAGCCGAGCTCGGCATCGCCTGGGACGGCGACGCGGACCGCTGCTTCTTCATCGACGACACCGGCCAGTTCGTCGACGGCGATTTCCTCACCGCCCTGCTCGCCGAGTCGATCCTCCACAAGCAGCGCGGCGCCACCATCCTCTACGACGTGCGCGCGAGCCGCGCGGTGCGCGACACCGTCGAGCGCGCCGGCGGCACGGCGCTTGTGAACCGGGTCGGGCACGCCTTCTTCAAGACGCGCATGCGCGCCGAGGGCGCCGCGTTCGGCGGCGAGGTGTCGGGCCACTACTACTTCCGCGACTTCTACTGCGCGGACTCCGGCACGATCCCGGCGCTGTTGATCCTCGAGCTGCTCTCGCTCGAGGGCAAGCGGCTGAGCGAGCTGCTCGCCCCCTACCGGGAGCGCTACTTCATCTCCGGCGAGATCAACTCGGAGGTGGCCGACCAGGAGGGCAAGATGCGCGAGATCGCCGAGCGCTACTCGGACGGCGAGATCAGCCACCTCGACGGCGTCTCGGTCGACTACGACGACTGGCACTTCAACGTGCGCCCGTCGAACACCGAGCCGCTGCTGCGGCTCAACCTCGAGTCGCTCGTCTCGCGGGAGCACATGGAGCAGAAGCGGGACGAGGTGCTGGAGCTGATCCGGTCATAGGCGCCGGCGGCGTGCCGCTCCACGCTGAGCCCGAGCCCGGGTCTGTAGGGTGCCTGCCCGTGAGCGACGACCCGTTCGCGCCCGCCGCCGAGGTGGGCATCCATCGACTGTCGATCCCGACCCCGTTCGCGGTTGGGCGCGTCAACGTCTACCTGATCGACGACGATCCGCTCACCCTCGTCGACGCCGGTCCGAACTCGGGCAGCGCGCTGGAGGAGCTGCAGCGGCAGCTCGCTGCGCACGGCCGCGCGCTCGAGGACATCGAGCTCGTCATCCTCACACATCAGCACATGGACCACCTCGGCCTCGTGGACATCGTCGCGCGCCGCTCGGGCGCCGAGGTGGCGGCGATCGACGTGGCGGTCCCCTACGTCGAGGGCTTCCGCGAGTCCGCGGCCGAGGACGACGCCTTCGCCACGAGCACGATGAAGCGCCACGGCATCCCCGAGGACGTGGTGCACGCCCTGCGGGCCGTGTCGGCAGCCTTCCGTGGCTGGGGCGCGCCGGCGAAGGTCACGCGCGTGCTGCGCGAAGGGGAGGCGATCGAGTTCCGCGACCGCACCCTCCACGTCCACTTCCGCCCTGGCCACAGCCCGACCGATACCGTCTTCGAGGACCGCGAGCGGCGTATGCTCGTCGCCGGCGACCACCTCCTCAAGCACATCTCCTCGAACCCGCTGATCTCGCGCCGGCCCGGCGACGACAGCCGCCCCCAGTCGCTGGTGATCTACCTCGAGTCGCTCGCCAAGACGCGCGCGATGGACCTCGATCTCGTGCTGCCGGGCCACGGCGACCCGATCGACGCGCACAGGGAGCTGATCGACCAGCGCTTCGCGCTCCACCGGCGGCGTGCCGACAAGATGCTCGACCTGATCGGCAAGCGCCCCCGCACGGCCTACGAGCTCGCCCAGGAGCTGTGGGGCAACATCGCGGTGACCCAGGCGTACCTCACCCTCTCCGAGGTGCTCGGCCACACCGACATCCTGCTCAACGAGGGTCGCGTGCGCGAGGTCGAGGAGGACGGCGTCGTGCGCTTCGAGGCGGCGTAGGGCGATGAGCGGCGAGGTGTTGCCTTCCGTCGCGCCCGAAGCGACCGCCGAGCAGCTCGCCGACGCCGAGCGTCGCGCCGAGGAGCTCGCCGAGCGGCTGCTCCCGGCCCGCACGCCGAAGCGGCGGATGCTCGTGATCGTGAACCCCTACGCGAGCACGGTGTCCGACCGCCTCAAGAACCTCGTGATCTACGCGCTGCGGGGGCGCTACGAGGTGGACGCCGTCGACACCCAGGCGCGCGAGCACGCCACCGAGATCTGCCGCGACGCCGCGCGCGAGGGCTACGACGTGGTGGTGGCCTTCGGCGGCGACGGCACGGTGAACGAAGCCGCGAACGGGCTCGCGGGCTCCTCCACCCCGCTTTCCTGCCTGCCCGGCGGCGCGACCAACGTGTACTGCCGGACGCTCGGGATCCCGAACGACGTGGTCGACGCCACCGAGCACCTACTGCGGATGGCCGACCGCTTCTCCCCGCGCCGCTCGGACCTCGGCGTGGTGAACGGCCGCCGCTTCGTGTTCGCTTCGGGCGTCGGGCTCGACGCGAGCGTCGTGGAGCGCGTCGACCGCCACCCCTCCCGCAAGGCGAGGCTCGGCGAGTGGTACTTCACCTGGGCGGCGATCGCGAGCTTCGCGAGCCGCTATTTGACGAACCCGCCGCGGGTGGACGTGGAGGTCGAGGGCCGCAGCATCCCCGGCGTCACCGTCATCGTCCAGAACTCCGACCCGTTCACCTACTTCGGGAACCGCCCGATCCGCGTCTGCGAGGGCGCGGGCATCGACACCGGTAGCATCTCGCTCGTAGTCCTGCGGCGCGCGTCGCTGCTCGAGGTACCGACGCTCGTGCCGCGGCTGTTCAGCGGCAGGTCGCGCACCGTGCTGGCGCACCGCCAGATCGAGGGCGTGGCGCGGGTGCCGCGGGCGCGGGTCACCTCCGCGAACGGCGAGCCTTTCCCCGTCGAGGTCGACGGGGACTACATCGGCGACTTCGAGGAGGTCACCTACGAAGTCGCGCCGGGCGCGCTGCTCGTGGTGGCCTGAGCGCCGCCGACGAGCTGGCGCGAGCCCGCGGCCGTCAGGCGGTCGGCGTGACCCGGTAGGCGTCGAACACCGACTCGATGTTGCGCAGCCGGGTGACGCACGCCTTCAGCGCCTGGGTGTCGCCGACCTCGACGACGAAGCGGTTCTTGACCATCGGCGGCACGACGGTGCAGCGCGCCTCGACGATGTTGAGGCCGCTCTCCGAGAAGGTGCGCGAGAGGTCCTCCAGCAGCCGGTGCCGGTCCCAGGCGTCGACCTGCAACTCGGCGCGGAATGACGTGTTGGCGCCGGCGGCGTCCCACTCAACCTTGGTGAACCGCTCGGGGTTGCGCATCAGCGCGCGCGCGTTCTTGCAGTGGGCGTGGTGGATCGTGATGCCCTTGCCGAGCGAGATGTAGCCCACGATCTCGTCGCCGGGAACGGGCCGGCAGCACTTCGCGATGCGGACCATCACGTCGTCGATGCCGTCGACCCTGATGCCGTAGCTCGAGGAGGGGCCGGTGGGCTTGGCCTGGGTCCTCTTATTGACGAGGTCCTCGACCCCGTGCTCCTCGACTGCGGACTCGCCCCGCTTGAGCCGCTGGATGATCTTGTTCGTGACGACCTTCGCCGAGATCTTCCCCTGGCCGAGCGCGATGTAGAAGTCGTCGGCCTTGCGGAAGCCCATCTCGCGGATCACGTCCGCGAGCAGCGGCGAGCCGGCGATCTTCTGCGCCGGCAGCCCCTGCCGCTTGAGGCTCTCGTGCAGGATGTCGCGGCCGCTGCGCTCGGAGTCCTCGCGCCGCTCGCGCTTGAACCAGGCGCTGATCTTCGAGCGGGCGCGCGTGGTCTTGACGAGCGAGAGCCAGTCGCGCGACGGGCCACGCTCCTGCTTGGCGGTGAGCACCTCGACGATGTCCCCGGACTCGAGCTCGTAGTGAAGCGGCACGATCTTGCCGTTGACCTTGGCGCCGACGCAGCGGTGGCCGACGTCGGTGTGGACCTCGTAGGCGAAATCGAGCGGCGTAGCGCCCGCGGGCAGGGACTTCAGCTCGCCCTTCGGCGTGAACACGAAGACCTCGTCCTCGAAGAGGCCGCCCTTCAGGCCCTCGACGAACTCGTTCGGGTCGGTCAGCTCCTTCTGCCAGTCGAGCAGGTGCTTGAGCCACTCGACCTTGTCCTCGATGCCCGCCGGCTGGCCGCCCCTGTAGCTGCCCTCCTTGTAGATCCAGTGCGCCGCGATGCCGTACTCCGCCGTCTCGTGCATCTCGCGCGTGCGGATCTGGATCTCGAGCGGCCTCCCCTCGGGCCCGATCACCGTGGTGTGGAGCGCCTGGTACATGTTGAACTTGGGCATCGCGATGAAGTCCTTGAAGCGCCCCGGCAGCGGTTTCCACAGCGAGTGGATGATCCCGATCGCGCCGTAGCAGTCCTTCACGGAGTCCACGAGCACGCGCATCGCGGTGAGGTCGTAAATCTCGTTGAACTCGCGTCCCTTGCGGGTCATCTTCGAGTAGATCGAGTAGAAGTGCTTGGCGCGGCCTGAGATCTCGGCGTTGATGCCGACGGCCTCGAGCTCCTTGCTCAGGTACTCGCCCGCGCGCGCGACGTAGCGCTCGCGCTCGGCGCGCTGCTGGCTCACGAGCCCCTTGATCTCGTTGTACTTGCGCGGGTGGAGGGTGGCGAAGGCGAGGTCCTCGAGCTCCCACTTGATCGCGTGGATGCCCAGGCGGTGCGCGAGCGGCGCGAAGATCTCGAGCGTCTCCTTGGCCTTCTCCTGCTGCTTCTGCTTGGGCAGCGCGCTCAGCGTGCGCAGGTTGTGGAGGCGGTCGGCGAGCTTGATGAGGATGACCCGCAGGTCGGCCGCCATCGCGACGATCATCTTGCGGTAGTTCTCCGCCTGGCGGTCGTCGCGGCTCTGGAAGGTGATGCCGGTCAGCTTGGTGACGCCGTCGACGAGTGTCGCGATCTCCTCGCCGAACGCGTCCCGCACCTCGTCGAGCGAGGCGCTCGTGTCCTCGACGGTGTCGTGCAGGAGCGCCGCGCAGAGCGTCGCGGTGTCGAGCCGCAGCCCGGCGCAGATCTTCGCCACGCCGACCGGGTGCACGATGAAGTCCTCGCCCGAGCGGCGGCGCTGGTCGGCGTGGCGCTCGCACGCGAACTGGAACGCGCGCCGCACCAGGTCGCGATCGATCGACTGGGCGAAGTCGCCGGCGTGCTCCTCGATCACGGCGAAGAGGTCGCCCAGCAGGCGGCTCTCGTAGGCGTCGAGACCGGCCATGCCCTCTGGCCTGCGGCTGCGCGCGCGGTCGACCGGGTGGTGGCGGAAGTCGCGGTCCGCGAGCGCGGCGCCGCCCCGCCCGCGGCCCTCACCGGCGCCGGCGGGAGCCGAGCGACGGTCGGTCGCGGCCTGCGGGCGGCCGCCCGCGCCCGGCCCGCCGGAGGCGGGCGCCGCGGCGGCATGCGGCTGCGGGCGGCCCTCCTGCGCCGCCGGCTTGCCGCTCGGCTTCCCGGCCTCAGCCATGGAGTCGAGTTTAGCCTCGGGGGTGGCGCGCAAGAGGCGCGCGAGGCCTGCGCGCGCCCGCCCGGGCAGCTCGCGCCGCGCGCCGCAGGCCGGCGCTCACGCGGCCGCCGCGACGGGCCTCTCGGCCGCCGGCGCGAGCGGGCAGGCCGACGCCAGGTAGCGGCGGGCGCGGGCGAGGCGGGCGCGGTAGGCTCGCGCAGCGGGCGAGGCGTCGAGATCCTTGCGCGCCGAGTCGACGAGGGCGAGCGCGCGCGCGGCCGCGTCGAAGCGGGCCAGCCGGAGCTCGCCCAGCACCCGCACCATGCGCGCCGCGGCGACCGGCGAACGCGGGCGGGCGCCGTCGCCGGCGAGGACCTGCTCGAGCTCCTCGCCGCGAGCCTCTCCCCCGCGCGCGCGCAGCGAGCGCCAGAGCTCCGCCATGCCGGAGCGCAGATCGAGCTCCGCCTCCGCGACCCGCTGCGCGAACGCCACCTCGGGCTCCCCCCAGGCGAGGTGCGCGAAGGCGCCGAGGCCGGCGGGCGGTAGCGCCTCGAGCAGCCGCTCGCCCCACGCTCCCAGCGGCGGGTCGAGCGCCACGACGTGGTCGAAGCGTGCGGCGAGCGCGGGGTCGCTCGCGAGGGCCCGCCAGCTCGTGAGCGCGGGCCGCGCGCCCCCGGAGCGGGCGAGGCCGCCGAGCAGGCCCTCGAGCGCGTCCCGACGGCGGCGCGTGTCGGCGCAGACCACGAGCACGCTCTCGCCGCTCGCTAGGAGCGCCCCGACCACGCCCGCGACGCCCTCGCCCCGGCGGTCACACAGCTCGCGCAGCGCCGGAGCGCCGGCCGGCTGCGCGGGCGGCCCCTCGGGGTCGGCCCGGAGCTCGGCCTCGAACTCCTCCCAGAAGCCGCCGGGCGCGCCCAGCTCCTCGAACGCGCCGCTCTCGGTCGGGCAGACCGCGCGCACCACGAGCCGCTCCTCGAGCGCGCCGCACCAGCGGTTGAGCTCGAGCCTCGCGACGACGTCGCGCGGGCCGGCGCGGTGCCCGGCGAGCGCGGGGGCGCTCGTCCCGAACACGACCGCGCGCGCCCGCGCCCCGCCGGTCGCGAGCGTGCAGCGTGCGTGCCGGCCCTCGGCCCCCAGCCCGCGCACGTCCTCCACGCGCGCGGCCGGGACGAGCAGCGACGGCTCGGGGTTGCCGTGCCCGAACGGGCCGAGCCTCGCGAGCTCCTCCGCGAGCTCGAGCGTGATCGCCGTGCCCGGCACGACGGCGTCGACGCGCTCGACGCGCACCAGGTCGTCCGGCGAGAGCACGGACGACGCGTGCTCCAGGAACGCCGACCGGAACCCCTCCAGCGCGCCCGCCTCGAGCTCGAAGCCCGCGGCCGCCCGGTGGCCGCCGAAGCGGATCAGGTGATCGGAGCACGCGGCGAGCGCGGCGTGCAGGTCGAACGGCGGGGTTCCGCGGCCGGACCCGCGCCCGCGGTCGCCGTCGAGGGCGACCATCAGGCACGGGCGGTGGTGGCGCTCGACCATCCGCGAGGCGACGATCCCGATGACGCCCGGGTGCCAGCCCTCTCCTGCGAGCACGTACGCGTGCGCGTCCGGGTGCTCGGCACGGGCCGCCTCCGCGGCCGCGAGGATGCGCGTCTCGACGTCCTGGCGCTCGCGGTTGAGCAGGTCGAGCTCGTCGGCGACCTCGGCGGCGCGCTCGCCGTCCTCGGTGAGCAGGAGCTCGAGCGCCGCGTCCGCGCGCTGGAGGCGCCCGGCCGCGTTCAGGCGCGGCGCGAGCCGGAAGGCGAGCGTATGGGCCGAGAGCTCGCCCGCCTCCACGCGGGCGACGCGCATCAGCGCCCTCAGGCCCGGCTTGCGCGTGCGCGCGAGCCGCAGGAGGCCCTCGCGCACGAGCCGCCGGTTCTCGCCCCGCAGCGGGACGAGGTCAGCGACGGTGGCGAGCGCGACGAGGTCGAGGTCCTCGTCGAGCGGCGCCGGGTCGAGGCCGGCCGCGGCGTACAGCGCCTCGGCGAGCTTGTGCGCGACGCCCGCCGCGCAGAGCTCGGGGAACGGGTAGCCGCCGAGACCGGGGTGCACGAGCGGGCACGCCGGCAGCCGCTCGCCGGGGCGGTGGTGGTCAGTCACGACGACGTCGACCCCGAGCGAGCGCGCGAGCTCCACCTCCTCGACCGCGGTGACCGCGCAGTCGACCGTGACGAGCAGCCCGGCGCCATCGGCGGCCAGCCGCTCGACCGTGGCGCGGGAGAGGCCGTAGCCCTCCTCCGCGCGGCTCGGGATGTGCCAGCGGGGGTCGGCGCCGAGCGCGCGCAGCGCGCGCACCATCACCGCGGTCGAGGCGACGCCGTCGACGTCGTAGTCGCCGTGCACGACGATCCGCGAGCCCGCCGCCACGTGGCCCAGGATCGTCTCGCGGGCAGCCTCGAGGTCAGGCAGCAGCAGCGGGTCGTGACGCTCGTCGGCGGCGAGGAAGCGGCGGGCGGCCTCGGGCGTGTCGACCCCGCGCCGGACCATCACCTCCGCGACGACCTCGCAGAGCCCGAGCTCGGCGGCCAGCCTGTGGGCCGCCGCGAACGAGAAGGGCGTGGTCGACCAGCGCGCGAACTCCGCGGACACGCCGGCCATCCTGGGGCCGGCGTCGGACGGAAAGCGCCGAGACTCCTAGAGGCGCGGCCCTTCGGGATCGCCCGCGCGCATGCCCCAGAGGTAGGACGCGCCGAGCCCGAGCACTGCGCCCGGAACGGCGATCAGGGCCTGCACGAGGTGCGTGTCGTGCTCGCCGGGGATCGCGAAGCCGCCGGCGATCAGGCCCACGACCACCGCGCCGACGACCGCGGCGAGCAGCGCCCCGACGATGCCCCCGTGGAAGCGGTCCGGCACCCAGACGGCGAAGTGCCAGATCGCGATGCCCATCATGACCCAGACGAGGAGGCTCATCGGCGACCGTGCTTCTTCCTGGCGCGATTGCGCGCCCTCTTGCCGCGGCCGCCCGCGGTGCTCGTGACCGCGCCGCGGCCCGCCCGGTCCCCGCCGGCGTCCCGCCCGTCGGCCGGCGCCTGCGCCTGCCGGGGCTGCTCGGACTCCACCGCCGGCGCTGGCGCCGCCGCCTCCCCGGTCGGCGGAGCGGCCTCGGGCGGGCCACCGCCGCCGCGGGCGGCGAGCCGCGCGGCCGCCGCAGCCCTGCGCGCAGCGCGACCGCTCGGCCCGGCCGCGCGCGGCGCGCCCGCCACGACCGTGCCGGTCGCGAACGCGGGCACCATGCCGTGCTCCTCGATCTGGAGGGCGCGGCGGCGCGCGTAGACGCCCTCGCGCTCCTTCCAGTGCGTGAGCACCGGCGAGGCGATGAAGATCGACGAGTACGTGCCCGACGCCACGCCGACGAGCAGCGCGAAGCCGAAGTCCCTGAGCGTCTCGCCGCCGAACAGCATCAGCGACGCGATCGGGATCAGCGTCGAGAGGCTCGTGACGAGCGAGCGCGTCAGCACCTCGCTCATCGAGCGGTTCACGATCTGCGAGAAGGTCGCGCGCGGCATGCGCGGCACGTTCTCGCGTATTCGGTCGAACACGATGATCGTGTCGTAGAGCGAGTAGCCGAGGATCGTCAGCAGCGCCGCCACGGTGGAAGTCGTCACCTCCCGCTGGAAGAGCGCGTACACCCCCGCGGTGATGAGCAGGTCGTGCGCGAGCGCGATCAGCACGGGGACTGCGAACTTGAACTCGAACCGCAGCCCGATGTAGAGGGAGATCAGGATCAGCGAGGCGATGATCGCGATCGCCGCCGTGCGCGCGATCTGCGCGCCGAAGGTCGAGCCGACCGAGCTCGACGAGAAGTCGGCGGCGCGCACGCCGAAGCGGTCGTTGAGGGCGCGCTCGACCTTCTGGACCTCCTGCGGCTGCAGGCTCTTCGTCGTGATCTGGAAGACCCGGTTGCCGAGCTCGGGGTCCTGGACCTGCTGGATCTTCGCGTCGGCGTAGCCGAGCGGCGAGATCGCGCCGCGCACGTCCTCCACGCTCGCCGCCTTCTGCAGCGGCGTGACGATGCGGGTGCCGCCCTTGAAGTCGATCCCGAAGTTGATCCCGAAGCCGGCGATCGCGAGCGCGCCCGCCACCAGGATCACGCCCGACATCGAGAAGAACCAGCGCGACGCGCCCATGAAGTCGAAGTGCCAGCGCACCCGCTCCTTGCCGGCGGCGAGCGCGTGGCGCGAGCGCAGCAGCCGCCTGCGCGCGAGCGAGCCCAGGATGGCCGAGGTGGCGAGCACCGCCGTGAACAGCGACACGAGCGTGCCCACGAGCAGCGTGAACGCGAAGCCGCGCACCCCAGCGGTAGCGAGCATGAAGAGGATGAACGCGACGCCGATCGTGACGACGTTCGCGTCGATGATCGTGCGGAGCGCCTTCGTGTAGCCGTTGGAGATCGCCCGCGGCACCGAGCTGCCGGCGCGCACCTCCTCCTTGATCCGCTCGAAGATGACGATGTTGGCGTCGGCCGCCACCCCGAGCGTGAGGATCAGGCCGGCGATGCCCGGGAGGGTGAGCGTGACCGGGATCAGCTTGACGACCGCGTACAGCAGCACCGCGTAGACGACGAGCGCGAGGGCGGCCACGAGGCCCAGCGCGCGGTAGAAGCCGACGAGGAACAGCAGCGTGAGCGCGAGGCCGACCGCGCCGGCGATCAGGCCCTGGTGCAGCGCCTGCTTGCCGAGCGTCGCCGAGACCTGCGTCTTGGAGATCAGCTTGAGGCCGATCGGGAGCGCGCCGATGCGCAGGTTCTCCGCGAGGTCCTGCGTCTCCCCGATCGAGCCGATGTTGTTGATCTGGGCGCCCGTGCGGCCGTCGATGCCGTCGGGGTTCTCGCGGTAGTTGATCGTCGCCAGCGAGATGATCTGGTTGTCGAGCGTGATCGCGAAGCGCTGGTAGGTCTGGTCGATCGGCGCGCCGGGCTGCGGGATCTGCGCCGCGCCGCGCTGCGCCTCCCGCTTGGTGGCGGCGGCGAACTGCTTGCGGCCGTGATCGGTGAACTCCATCGTCACGATCGGCTCGCCGGTCTGCGGGTCGTTAGCCTGCTTGGGGTTCTTGATGTCCGAGCCCGAGAGCTCCGCGTCGTCCTCGATCACGAAGAACTGGTTGAACGGGACGTCCTTCGCGAGGGTGCGCGGGCGCTCGGCCTTGATCACGAGCACGCCCTTGGGGACCGCGAGCACCGTGCTGCCCGCGGGCGGGCCGGCGGCGCCGAGCTGCTTCAGCTCGGCCGCGCACTGCGTGCCCTTCGCGAACCTCCGCGGCGCCTGCCGCTCGCCGGGGACGACCTTGTCGAAATAGTCGGAGAGCAGCTCCCGGCAGGTCGAGTCGGGACCTGCGAGGGACGGCCGCGCCACGTCCGTGCCGGGGCCGAAGAGGTAGTACTTCCGCCCGGCGGTGTCGTTCTTCTGGTCGTAGTAGCGCTCGACCGCCACCTTGTCGCTCGGGTCGACGCCGGCGGCGCGCAGCTCCTGCTCGTCCGGGCCTTCGGCGGGGATGTCGGTCGCCTCGGCGCGCGGCTTCGACTTCGAGGCCCGCTCGACCGCCTGGAAGAGGTTGGGGATCGGGGCGTTCGTCGCGTTGCTCTGCGACGCCGTCGAGGGGTCGACCAGGTGGTTGGGGCCGTCGTAGACGTTCGGCTCCCAGTCGTAGAACTGGAGCTGCGCGGTCGACCCGACCTGCTGCTCGGCGCGCTGGACGTTCTTGACGTCGGGCAGCGAGACGGTGATCTGGTCCTGGCTCGAGCTCTGGACCTCCGACTCCGACACGCCGAGCGCGTTCGTGCGCTTGCGGATCGTGGTGATCGCGTCGTCGATCGCCTGCGGCGTGACCTTCGGCACCTGCGGCGTGGGCTGGCCCTGGTAGACGAGCTCGACCCCGCCCTTGAGGTCGAGCCCGAGCCGCGTCGGCTTCGTCGCGATGACGAGCGCCGACACCGCCAGCAGCGCGAGCATCACGACGATGATGAAGAGGTTGCGGCGGGGGTTGGTCAAGGCCTCGTCACGGCTTCGGGGTGAGGACGATCAGGAGGCCGCCGTCCTCGTCGTAGGCGGGGAAGATGTCCGCCTTCGCCGGCTCGGGACGATCGCCTTCCGCGTGGACCGTGACCGGCTTGTCGAGCACCCTGACCCCCCATTCGAGCGCGGTGCCGAGGTGGTCGTCCCCGTTCTGGAACTCGAGGCCGAGGACCTCGCGGACCGGGCGGCCCACCGCCTGCTCGTCGCCGAGGCCGGTGAGCTCGCGCACGCCACGGCCGAGGCCGATCACGTTCGCGTTGCGGTCGCAGATCACGAACGCCGCGTTGGGCGCCGGGTAGTAGTCGTCGAGCAGCTCGAACAGGAAGGCGAAGCCGCACTTGGAGCAGCCCTTCGGGCGCGGGCTGAAGCCCGCCGTCCGGTCGTTCGAAGTGGTCCGATTCCCGCAGCTCGGGCAGATGAAGTGCGCCATGCCTCGCAACAGGTTAGGCGCTCCACCGAGGAGCGCCTATTGACTCAACCTTAACCGCGCGGACGGCGGCTCCGCCAGCGAGCGGCGCGGCCGCCGCCGCCGCGGCCCGGGGAGTCAGCGCCCGAGGCCGCCGAAGATCGCGAAGACGTTTCCGTACGGCAGCGCCCGCTCGGCCGCCTCGACGCTGCCCTCCACCCACGCGCTCGCGCCCGCCGGCGCCTCGGAGCGGATGCGCTCGGCGAGGCGGTCGCCGTCCTCCTCGCTCTCGACCCCGACCACGACGTAGCGCCAGCGCCTGATCGGCGCGAGGCCCTCGGCGCGCAGGCGCTCCTCGAGCTCGATCGCCGCGCGCCGGTCGGGCATGTCGACCCGCACCTCCCAGTCCGGGGCGTGGCGCGCGCGGGACTCGGCGCGCTCGCGGGCCGCGAGCGCCTCGCGCTCGGCCTGCTGCTCCTCGGGCGTCGCGGGGAGCGGGCGCGCGGCGTCCTCCCAGCGCTCCTCGAGGTCGTGCCAGCGCTCGATGCGCACGCTCGCGGCGGCTCCGTGCGCGCCGAGCGCCCGGCGGGCCGTGTCGACGGCGCGCTCGAGGTCCGCGCGCGAGGTCGCGTAGAGGAAGAGCCGCGGCCCGTCGTGGCTCACGACGACGCGGCCGGGCAGCTCGTGCTCGAGCTCCCTTTCCGGGCTCCAGCCGCGGAGCGCGCCGGCGAGGCTCTCGCCGCCCGGCCCGCCTTCCACGACCAGCGTCGCGCGCCAGTCCTCGGCCATGGCGGGAACGGTAGCCGCCCGAGCTCAGAACAGGGTGGCCGGACCGCGCTCATCGGGCCGCTCGAGCCCGAGGTGGGCGAACGCCGCGCCCGTCGCCACGCGCCCGCGCGGGGTGCGCTTGAGGAAGCCCTGCTGCAGGAGGTACGGCTCGTAGACGTCCTCGATCGTGTCGGGCTCCTCCCCGACCGCGACCGCGAGCGTGGAGAGCCCGACCGGCCCGCCCTCGAACTTGACGCAGATCGCCTCGAGGATCTCGCGGTCGAGCCGGTCGAGGCCGGCGCGGTCGACCTCGAGCAGGTCGAGCGCCTCCTCCGCGACCTCGCGGTCGATGTGGCCCGCTCCGCGCACCTCGGCGTAATCGCGCACGCGCTTGAGCAGGCGGTTGGCGACCCGTGGCGTGCCGCGCGAGCGGGCGGCGATCGCCTCCGCGCCCTCGTCGTCGATGCCGACGTCGAGGATCCCCGCCGAGCGCTTGACGATCTGCCCGAGCTCGCGCGCGTCGTAGGGGTCGAGCCGGTGCGTCACGCCGAAGCGGTCGCGCAGCGGCGTCGTGAGCAGCCCGGCGCGGGTGGTCGCGCCGATCAGCGTGAACGGGGGCAGGTCGAGCGTGACCACCCGCGCGCCCGCGCCCTGGCCGACCGTGATCGGCAGCTTGCGGTCCTCCATCGCGGGATAGAAGGTCTCCTCGAGCGCGCGCGGGAGGCGGTGGATCTCGTCGACGAAGAACACCGAGCGCGGCTCGAGCGCGGTGAGGAAGGCCGCCACGTCGCCCTTGCGCTCGAGCGCGGGGCCGGCGGTCTGGACGAACGGGACGTCGAGCTCGGCGGCGACGATCTGCGCTAGCGAGGTCTTGCCGAGGCCGGGCGGGCCGGCGAGCAGCACGTGGTCGAGCGCCTCGCCGCGCCCCTTCGCGGCCTCGATGAACACCCCGAGCTGCTCCTTCACCGCGCGCTGGCCGACGAAGTCGCCGAGCCGCCGCGGCCGCAGCGAGCGGTCGAGCTCGTCGTCGTGCGCGAGCGCCCCGGCCGCCTGGATCCGCTCGACCCCCGGCGTGCGGATGCCGCCGCTCACCGCGCCGCCCTCAGCGCCTGCCCGATGAGCTCCTCGGGCGTGTCGCCTTCGGCGGTGTCGAGCAGCTCGTCCGCCTCCTGAGCGCTGAACCCGAGCCCGACGAGGCCCTGCCGCGCCAGCGTGCGCGGGTCGTCGCTCGCCGCGGTCGCCACGGCGCCGCCCGGAACGGCCGAGGCCTCGCCAGCCACCTTCTCGCGCAGCTCCACGATGATGCGCTCGGCGGTGCGCTTGCCGATCCCGGGGACCGCCTGGAAGCGCGCCGCGTCGCCGGCGCCGATCGCGCGCAGCAGCTCGCGCGTGGACCCGCCGGAGAGCACGGCGAGCGCGACCTTCGGCCCCACGCCCTGGACGCCGTTCAGCATGTGGAACAGCTCGCGCTCCTCCTCGCTCGCGAAGCCGAACAGGTGCATGCCGTCGTCGCGGACCACGAGGTGGGTGTGCAGGAACGTCTCGCTGCCCGCGGCTGGCACCTGCTTGAGCGTCTCCGCCGAGACGGCCAGCCGGTAGCCCACGCCGCCGCACTCGAGCACCACGTGGTCTGACCGGCGGACCGTGACCGTGCCGCGCAGCGACGCGATCACGCGAGCGCCTCCCTGAGCGCGGCCCCGTTCGCGTGGCAGATCGCCACCGCGAGCGCGTCCGCCGCGTGATCGGGCGCGGGAGGAGCGGGGAGTCCGAGCAGCGCCCCCACCATGCGCTGCACCTGGTCCTTGGCGGCGCCGCCCGCGCCGCACACCGCCTGCTTGACGACCTGCGGCGTGTAGGAGAACGCCGGGATGCCGGCCTGGCCCGCCGCCAGCAGGACCACCCCGCGCGCCTGGCCCACCGCGAACGCCGAGCGCGCGTTCTGTCCGAAGTAGAGGTCCTCGACCGCGAGCGCGTGCGGGCGGTGCTCCGCGATCAGGCCCGCGACCGCCTCGTGGATCTGGGCGAGCCGGCGCTCGAGCGGCGCCCTCCCCGCCGTGGCGATCACGCCCCCGTCGAGCGCGGCGAGCCGCCCGCCCCGGGAGATCACCACGCCGTAGCCGGTGTTGGCGGTGCCGGGATCGATGCCGAGGACTGTCACCACGGATCGGATTCTGCGCGCGCGGGCGGACGCCTTTCGGACGCTTCCGGGCGCGGGGCCGGCCGCGGCGGCTCCGACGGGCCCAAGCGCCCGGGTCAGGCGGTCGCGAGGCGCTCGAGCGTCGCGGCGTCGACGTCGAAGTTCGCGTGCACCGCGCTCACGTCGTCGTGGTCCTCGAGCGCCTCGAGCAGGCTCATCAGCGAGCCGACCTTGTCCTCCGGGACCTCGACGCGGTTGGCAGCCCGCATCGTGAGGTCGGCCGACTGGATCTCGACGCCCGCCTGCTCGAGCGCCTCGCGCACGGCCGTGAAGTCGGCGGGCTGGGTGAGGATCTCGAACACGTCGTCGTCGATCGAGACGTCCTCGGCGCCGGCGTCGATCGCGGGCATGAGGTCGTCCTCGGAGTAGCGCTCGGCGTCGACCGCGATCACGCCGCGCTTCTCGAAGTTCCAGGCGACCGAGCCCGGCTCGCCGAGGCTCCCGCCGTACTTCGTGAACGCGTGCCGCACCTCCGAGCCCGTGCGGTTGCGGTTGTCGGTGAGGGCCTCCACCAGCACGGCGATGCCGCCCGGGCCGTAGCCCTCGTAGAGGACGGTCTCGATCGCCTCCCCGCCCGACTCGGCGCCCGTGCCCTTCGCGATCGCGCGCTCGATGTTCTCCTTGGGCATGCGCGCGTCCTTGGCCTTCTGGATGGCGTGGGCGAGCGCGGCGTTGCCCGCGGGGTCCCCGCCGCCCTCGCGCGCCGCCACCTGGATCGCGCGCGCGAGCTTGGTGAACATCGCGCCCCGCCTCTGGTCGGTCGCGCCCTTCTTGCGCTTGATCTGAGCCCACTTGGAATGCCCGGCCATTGGGCGTCAGTCTAGAGCCGCGCCCGGCGTGCCAGCTTCCTTGCAGGACCGCAACCTCGGCCTGAACAGGTGTTCACTTCCGGTGGTGGCCCGGCCAGCCGCACGAAGGCTCCTGCTCTCCGTCCTGCTCGCGCTGCTCGCCGCGGCGCCGGCGGGCGCCACGGTGGTCGGCTACCGCTCGGCGTGCGCGCTCGACCTCTCGAGCCTCGCGGCGGGCTCGGCCGGCGGGCCCGTGTGCGGCACCGACGAGGGCGACGACGTCGGCTGGTCGGGGGAGGACACGCCGCTTCGCTTCTACGGCGAGAACGGGCACGACACGGTCGACGGCTCGCGCTACGGGGACGTGCTCGCGGGCGGCCCCGGCAACGACGACCTCTCGGGCGGCCGGGGCGACGACCTCCTCGACGGCGGCGACGACTCGGACACGCTGCTCGGCGGCCTCGGCGACGACTTCCTGCGCGAGCGCCGCTTCGGCGTGCGCGAGCGCCTCTACGGCGGTCCGGGCGACGACGTGGTCGCGGGCGGCCGCGGCTCGGACGCGCTCTACGGCGGCCCGGGCGACGACACGCTCGTCGGTGGCTCCGGCTCCGACCGGCTCTACGGCGGCCCCGGCGACGACGTCCTCTACGGCGGCCCGAACCGCGACACCTTCGACTGCGGCCCCGGCGACGACGTCGTGTACAGGCGCCGCCGCTCGGGCGACCGCAGGCTCAGCACCGAGCGCGCCGACGCGTCGATACCGCGGTCCGCCGGCTGCGAGCGGATCGTCGACGTCGACCCCACCGACCGCTTCCCGCTCAGGCAGCTCGCGGGCGGGAGCGGGCCGGACGGCATCGCGGGCGGCGCAGGCGACGACTTCATCGAGGGCAAGGGCGGGCCCGACCGGCTCTTCGGCGGCGGCGGGACCGACGAGATCGAGGGCGACGGCGCATCCGGCCAGGCCGGCGACCTCATAATGGGCGGCTCGGGCGACGACCGCCTCGCCGGGCGCTCCGGCGACGACCGCATCTACGGCGACGCGCGCTCGCCGCGCGCCGGCCCGCCGGGCGACGACGAGATCGTCGGCGGGTCGGGGCGCGACCTGCTCGTCGGCGGCCCCGGCGCGGACCTGATCGTGGGCGCCTACGACGGCGACACGATCCGGGCGGGCGACGGGGACGACGTCGTCACCCTGCTCGGCGGCGACTCGTCCGACCCGGGCGGACGCGTCGAGGTGGACTGCGGCCACGGCTTCGACGTGGTGGTCGTCAATCCCGACCGGCGCGGGCGCTACCGCGGCTGCGAGGCGTTCGCGCAGCAGTTCCACGAGGTCGACTTCGGCCGCCTCGCCCGGCCGTCCCGCGAGATCTGGCCCACGGGGGTCCCCGACGGCGTGGCCGCCGCGAGCCTCCTGCCCCGGCCCGCCTTCCCCGCCC
>JADGHQ010000018.1 GCA_019683805.1 Thermoleophilaceae bacterium | reverse complement strand
CGCCGGGGGCGGCGGGGGGCCCGCCCGCGCGCCGCGCGCCCCCGCGGGCCCCCCCCCCCCCCCCCCCCCCCCCCCCCCGCCTCGCTCTTTGTCAGCGGCGGATCTGGCCGTGTGCGGCCAGCGGCCGCTCGATCTGCCCCCGCTCAGAGCAGGCCCGCTTGGCGGGCGTTGTACAAGGCGGAGGTGCGGGAGTGCGCGTCCAGCTTCTGGTAGAGCGACCTGGCGTGCGTCTTCACGGTCGAGACCGCGATCCCCAGCTCGAGCGCGACCTGCTTGTCGGCGAGCCCGCGGTGGAAGGCGCGCAACACCTCGAACTCGCGGGCGGTGAGCTGCGCGCTCGCCCCGTCCTGCGACGGGTCGGGGAGCATGCTCCGGCCCGCTGCGAGCGCCCTCACCATCGCGGCCAGCTCCCGCGGCGCCCTCTCCAGCGTGAGGAACCCGCTCGCGCCCGCCTCGTGCGCCGCGGCGACCGCCGCTGGGCTGTCGGCCACCACGAGCAGCGGCGCCGCGCTGCCCGCCGCGCGCAGGCGCGCAGCCACCTCGGCCACCTCGGCTCCCTCCCCGAGCCGCTCGGAGCAGACGACCACCTGGGGCGCAGCCGTAGCCACCGCCGCTACCGCGTCGGCAAGCGAGACGGCCGTGCGCGCCTGCGCGCCGACCTCGAGCTCGACGCGCCGGGCGAGGCCGTCGGCCGTCAGCTCGTCACGGTGGCAGACGAGCACGCGGCGCACCGACGGCTCCGACCGTGGCGGCCGCTCGGAGAGGTGGCCGCTGTGGGTATCGTTGGCCTTCCGAGCTTGTGGCATCTCGACGTCGTCCCTCCCTCGTCGCCGGGGCCAAAACTTGCGAGGCGTAGCGAACCACACCCGGCCCTTGGAGTCAAGACTGTTTACCATAGGGTCGGCTTCTGCTCACTGCGGCGCCTGGGCAAACGATCAGAAGGCCCATTGGCTCCTCCCGACTCGCCCCATCGGCGGCGCGAACGCCCGGGTGTTCGCGCGGCGACAAAAGCCTGGTCCATCGGGAAAGGTACGTACATGTCTCCAGCCCGCTCGCGTCGCAGGTACGCCGTTCGCGCACACCGCTTCGGCGTGAGGCTAGGTCACGGCGTCAGTCGAGCTCGAGCTGCTCGACCTCGAAGGGGATCTCGTCGTGCGAGAGGACGACGGTGGCCTGGACCTTGGTCACGTCGTGCAGGTTCGGGATGACCGAGTAGTCGCCGTTGCGGGTGAAGTGGTTGAGCGCCTTCTGCAGGCGGGCCTTGACCGCTTCGACGTCGTCGTCGGCGACCTTGTGGCGCTCGCGGAGCTTGGGGTCGAGCAGCAGCATGAGGCTGCAGTAGCTCTTGCCGGGCGACCAGCGCAGCCCGACGAATACGACCGACGAGAAGACGCCGGCGAAGCCCTCGCGCTGGCGCACACGTTTGAGAGCGCTCTCGATCGGCCGGATCACCTGGCGCTCGATCTCGTCGGGGAAGGGTTTGCGGCCGAAGCGGTCGCCGAGGAAGTTCAGGAGGTCCTCGCGCCTGGGGCCGCTGAGGGGGCAGGGAATCAGCTCGATGTGCGAGGACAGCAGCGCGGTCTTCTCCAGGCTGGACACGACCCGCATGTCGACGACGAGGTTGTGCTTGTCCTCGTGGCCCTCGATCGGGGGATACGCGAAGAAGCGCGTACTCATGTTGTCGGCCGCTTCGCGGTAGGTGATCTCATCGACCTCGGTGAGCGGCGCGACGACGACGTAGGGCTCGAGATGGGGCATGCGCCGCAGGTCGCAATCCTGCGAGACGATGACGGACAGGCCGCTGGGCAGCCGGGTCTCCATCGTCATGACCGGTTCGTCGTGGGGGACGCCCGCGACCTCGTTGGGGTAGGAGGGCGCATCCGGCGAGTACAAGCGCACGGACTTAGCGACATCGAGCACGTCGCCTTGATGGAGTTGCTTGACGAGCGCCTTGAGCTCGTGGGGGTCCAGCTCGTGTGAGAGCTCCACGCCGGCCGCTCCTAGACGCCCTGCCCAACGACGAAGCGGCTGGAGCCCTTCACGCCGATGAAGGGGATCGGAGCCAGCGTCTCGCTCTGCGCTGCGCGCGCCTCGGCGATCGCCGCGCGGGTGATGCCGCGGCGACGGCTGCGGCCACGGCGCAGCGGCGCCGCCGGCGTCTGCTCATCCAGGCGCGGGGTCTGATCGCCCTCTTCGAGCGGCTCGAGCGAATGGCTCTTGGCCATCTCCAGCGCGGCGCGGACATCCTCGAGCACGTAGCGACGGTGACCGCCGGGCGTCTCGACGAACGGGATCAACCCGTCGCGGGCGTAGGCGCGGACGGTCCCCTCCGAGATGTGGAGCTCCTTGGCGAGGTCGCTGCTCTTGAGCATCTGGGTCGTCTCCCTTCGGATGGATGCCAACGCGATGGCAACTTCAGCGTACCCGCTCTGATCGCCGGAAACAACGTTTCTGACGTTTCCGACGGAAAAGACGGTTTCGACGACTATATCGGGTCCGTGGTGACGCTCCTTTGAGCGCCGGGCGCCCGATCTGGCCGGGCGGTGCAGGGCGCCTGGCTGGGAACTCGGCGTGGGCTGTGCGCGAGCGGGTCGCGTCAGCGCTTTCCGCGATTTGCAGGGCTTTCGCCGCCGGTGTGTGGGAGCCCTTCTCCGCCGCGTCGCGAGAACCCGTTGCCTTGCGCGCGAAAGGCCCGCATTTGCAGGCCTTTCGTGGACTTTTGCGAACTGTTCGTAGAACTGTCCCCAAGCCGGAGGGGGGACTCGAACCCCCGACCCACGCTTTACAAGAGCGTCGCTCTACCAGCTGAGCTACTCCGGCGCGCCGCGAAGTCTAGGCGCGGGGAGCGGCCTCATCACCGGGTGGGGCGAGCCCCGGTCGGCGCGCGTCCCGCACGCCCCCATCACCCCGACGCAACCGCCGCGCGCTCGATGTCCCCGTGGCCGTTCGAGTCGACCGGGATGACGTGGTCGCGCTCGTCCTCGGCCGCGTTCAGCCTCTGCTCGAGCACCCCAAGCACGAGGCCGAAGAGTGCGTGCCGCCACAGCGCCTGCCACCAGGCGCGGCGGTTGCCCGCGAGCCTCGGCAGCTCGTCGCGCGCGGGATGGAGGCGGTCGGTGAGCGTGACCAGCGGCCAAAGCGCCACGTGCTCCACGACGGCCGCGGTCACGCCCGCGAGTACGCCGTTCAACGGCAGGCGCGGACGCACGCGCGCGAACACCGCGCCGAACGCCATTCCGTTCTGGATGTGCAGCGCGGCGCCCGCCGCGGGCCACACGCGGTCGTCGGTAGAGACGGCCTTGCCGAGCAGCTCCACGTCGTCGTAGTCGCAGCGGAAGGCGCGCTTGTCGAGCGGCTGCTGCAGCGCCCACACCGCGGCTGCCGCGGCCCCCGCCAGGGCGCCGTTCGATCTCCTCCGCGAGGGCATCATCCGCAGCGTAACGCGCGCGCGCGCGAGGGGTAATTCGGGCATGCCGTCGATCCAATCCCCCGCGGACACGGCCACGCTGTCGCGCCACCACGAGCGCATCCGCAGGCGCGGCGTGCAGCCCGTCGTCTACCTGATCGTCAGGGCCGTCCTCGAGCCCCTCATCCGCATCTACTTCCGCGTCTGCGCGCGCGGCACCGAGCACATCCCCAAGCGCGGCGCGATGATCCTCGCCGCGAACCACCGCAGCTTCCTCGACCCGTTCGTGATCGGCGTCTGCGTGCGCAGGCCCATCTACTTCGTCGCGAAGCGCGAGCTGTTCGACAAGCCGCTCCAGGGCTGGCTCCTCAACGCCGTGGGCGCGTTCCCCGTGCGCCGCGGGGAGTCCGACGAGGAGATGGTCGAGACGGCCCTGCGGCTGCTCGCCCAGGGCAAGCCCGTCGTCATCTTCCCCGAGGGCACGCGCATCCGCCGCGGCCCGCTCGGGAAGCCGCGGCGCGGCGTCGGCCGCCTCGCGCTCGAGAGCGGCGCGCCGGTAGTGCCGGTCGCCGTGACAGGCACCGAGAACGCGCGCCGGGGCTGGCGGATCCGCCCGGCGAAGGCGCGGCTGCGCTTCGGCCGCCCGCTCACCTTCCCGCGCGTCGAGCACCCCTCGCCGCACCTCGCCGGCGAGGTCACCGCGCGCCTGTGGCCGTGCATCCAGCTCCAGTGGGAGTGGCTCGGCGGCCTGCCGCCCGCGCGCCGCGCGGCGATCGTGGGCGCCGGCCCGATGGGCACCGCGCTCGCCACGCTGTTCGCGCGCGCCGGCCTCGAGGTCGAGCTCGGCTGCCGCACCGCGGCCGACTGCGAGCGCGTCGAGGCGGCGCGCGAGCGGACGCAGCTGCCCGACTCGGTGAAGGTCGTGACGACGCAGGAGCTGAGCGTCGAGGAGGCGGACGTCGTCACGCTCGCCGTGCCCGCATCGGCGCTGCCCGCCGCCGTGGCCCAGATCGGCGAGCGCATCCCCGAGCGCGCCTGCGTGCTCGCCGTGTCGAAGGGGCTCGTGCCGCCGCTCGGCACCCGGCCCTCGGCCTATGTGGGCGAGCGCGTGCCGGCGCGGGGCGTCGTCGTGCTCGGCGGCCCGGCGCACGCCGCGGAGGCAGTCGAGGTCGGCGCGTCGGTCGTGCTCGCGGGCAAGGATCCGCACCTGCGCCAGCAGCTTGCGAACGTGCTCGCGGACGCCGGGCTGGACGTTGAGCAGACCGACGACGTGACCGGCACCGAGCTCGCCGGCACGGCGAAGAACGCCGCTGCGCTCGCCGCGGCGGCCGCCGCGCCGCGCGGCGCGAACGCCGCCGGCGCCGCCGCCGCGCGCGTCTTCGCGGAGGCGCAGCGGCTCGCGCTCAAACGCGGCGCGAGGCCGGAGACGTTCGCCGGGCTCGCGGGCGCGGGCGACCTCGTGGCGACAGCGCTCGCGGAGGGCAGCCGCAACCGCAGGGCGGGCGAGCTGCTCGCGCAGGGCCTCTCCGCCAGGGAGATCCCGGCGGTGCTGCGCGAGACAGCGGAGGCGC
The DNA here is from genome assembly GCA_019683805.1 of Thermoleophilaceae bacterium. Classification (GTDB taxonomy): domain Bacteria; phylum Actinomycetota; class Thermoleophilia; order Solirubrobacterales; family Thermoleophilaceae; genus JADGHQ01. Next base: position 35,481 of record JADGHQ010000018.1, on the reverse strand, counting down.
TCGAGACCGTGCCGCTGCTCGCCCGCCAGCTCGGCGAGGAGGGGCTCGAGGCGAGCGCGACCGCCCGCCTCGCGGAGCTCGTGCGCGGGGCGATCGCCGCCGAGGAGTGGTCCGCGACCGTCCACGGCCGGCGCGGGCGCTTCCGGCGCGGCCGGGTGGAGGCAAGCCTCGGGGGCTAGGCTCCGTGGGTGTCCGCGACCCAGGGCAAGCTCGAGCTCGACAGCGCGTTCAGCGACCTCTACCGCGCCCACGTGCGCGACGTCTACAGCTACGCCTACTACCGCGTAGGCAACCACCACGACGCCGAGGACCTCACCGAGCAGACCTTCCTGCAGGCCTACCGGCATTTCGAGCGCGCGCAGCGGGAGGCCAACGGCCGCCCGCTCCGTCCCTGGCTGATCCGCATCGCCCACAACCTCGCCGCGAACTACCACCGCGACCGCTCGCGCAGGCCGCAGACGCAGCTCGACGACGCGACCGTCGTCTCGGCGCCGCACCCCACGGCCGAGCTCGTGGAGCAGCGCGAGGAGGTGGGGGAGGTGCTGGCCGGCGTGGCGAGCCTGCCCGACGACCGCCGCGAGGCGCTCATCATGCGCTTCGCGCTCGGCATGGACAACCGCGAGATCGCGCGCGCCCTCGGGCGGTCCGAGGGCGCGACCAAGGTGCTCATCCACCGCGCCATCAGGCAGCTCGAGCGCTCACTGAAGGAGGGGAACGATGACTGACGTCGAGCAGATGCTCCGGTCGGCCCTCGTCCCGGTCGACCCTCCCGGCAGCCTCGCGGACCGGCTCGAGCGGAGGCTCTCGGAGCAGGTCGGCGCCGCCGCCGACGAGCTCGCGGACTGGGAGCTGCACGCGATGCGCGACCCGCGCAACTGGCTGCGCCCGATCCTCGCCTCCGGCGCGCTCGTCGCCGCTGGTGGCGCGCTCGTGCTGGTGCGCGCGCGCCAGCAGCAGAAGCGCCGGCCGACCACGGGCGTGCGCGCGATCGAGGAGAGCATGCGCGAGGTCGCGGGCGACGTGCGCCGCCGCCTGGGACGCTGATCGAGCCGGGGCGCCGGGGCGCCGACGGGGCCGGGCCCGCCGGGCCCCGCCGGCGCCCCGGGCGAGAACGCCCGCCGCGGCCGCCACTATCGTGGACGGCCGATGCAGACCTGCTACCGGCATCCCGACCGCGAGACCGGCGTCTCCTGCTCGAACTGCGGCAAGCCGATCTGCCCGGACTGCATGACGCCGACCACGGTGGGCATGCGCTGCCCCGAGTGCGCCGGCGAGCGGACGAAGGTCCGCACCGTCCGCACGCTCACCGACGAGCCGCGCGTCACCTACGCGCTGATCGCTATCAACGTGGTCGTGTTCCTCGCCGAGCTCGCAAGCGGCGCCGGCGCCGTGAGCGGGGCGCTCGGGGGCGATGTGGTGCGCCGGGGAGCGCTGTTCGGGCCGAAGGTCGCGGACGGCGAGTACTGGCGGATCCTCACCGGCGGCTTCCTGCACGCCACCTTCTTCCACCTGCTCTTCAACATGTACGCGCTGTACGTGCTCGGCTCGCTGCTCGAGCCGGCGATCGGGAAGCTGCGCTTCGCGATCGTGTACATGGCGTCGCTCTTCGCCGGCTCCTTCGGGGTGCTGCTCGTCTCTCCCGACGCGGTGACCGTGGGCGCCTCCGGCGCGGTCTTCGGTCTGATGGGGGCGTCGCTTGTGATCATGCGCTCGCGCGGGATCGGCGTGCTGGAGAGCGGCATCGGGATCTGGCTGCTGCTCAACCTGGCGCTCACCTTCACCGTCAGCGGGATCTCGATCGGCGGCCACGTCGGCGGCCTCGTCGGGGGCGCGCTCGCGGGGCTCGCGCTGCTCGAGGCGCCCCGGCTGCGCATCCAGGCGCCGCTCGCGACGCTGCTCGCCGCGCTCGTCGGCGTCGTCTCGATCGCGGGCGCAATCGCGGTCGCCTAGCGGCGCGCCGGCAGCGAGAGGTCGACCTCGATCAGCTCGCCGACCGCGGGCCGCTCGACGCGCTCGGGGTGGAGGATGTGCGCGAGCGTCTCGATGCCGTCCACGAGCCGCGGGCCCGGGCGCGAGAAGTAGGCGGCGGCGTCCACCGCCACCACGCGCCGGGCGCCGAGCGACTCGATCTCCGCGCGGTGGCGCATCACCTCGTGCGCCGCGCGCTCGGCGTAGAAGCCGCATGGCATCGACACCACCACCTCGGGCTGCGCCGCCCGCACCTCGTCCCAGGAGGCGGTGCGCGACTTCTCGCCCGGCATGCCGAGCGGGTCGAGGCCGCCCGCGATCTCGATCATCTGCGGGACCCAGTGGCCGCCTACATAGGGTGGGTCGAGCCACTCGAGCGCCACCACGACCGGCCGAGCGGCGCCCTCGACCGCGTCGCGCACGCGATCGATGCGGTCGGCCGCGTCCTCGAGCAGCCCCTCGCCCGCCTCCTCGTCCTCGGTCGCCTCGGCGAGGCGGCGCACGTCGCGCATCACCTCCCCGATCGTCGTCGGGTCGAGCGAGATCACGCGCGGCTCGCTCGGGATCGTCTTCGCCACGGCGCGCACGTCGTCGTAGGACACCGCGCACACCTCGCAGAGCGCCTGGGTGACGATCAGGTCCGGCTCGAGCTCCCGCAGCGCGTCGCTGTCGAGCTCGTAGATCGCCTCGCCCCGCTCGGTGCGCTCGCGCACGGCCGCGTCGATCTCGGCGGGCTCGAGGCCCTCGGGGATCACGCTGCGCGTGAGGTGCGGCTTGCCCTGGGCCTCCGGCGGGTAGTCACACTCGTGGGTCACCCCGACTACGCTGTCGCCGAGGCCGAGCAGGTAGAGAGTCTCGGTCGCGGAGGGAACGAGACTTGCGATCCTCATACGTCTAACGATGGCACTTCTAGCGGAAGAGGAGGTCAGGCGGCGCCTGGCGGAGCTCGGCGGGTGGGAGCTCAAGGGCGACTCGATCGAGCGCACGTTCAAGCTCGCCGACTTCGACGAGTCGATCGCGTTCGTCAACCGCATCGCGGAGGCGGCGAACGAGATGAACCACCATCCCGACCTCGCGATCTCCTGGAACACCGTGCGCGCCACGCTCTCCACGCACTCCCAGGGCGGGCTGACCGAGAACGACTTCGAGCTGGCCCGCCGGATCGACGCGCTCGCCTGACCGCTCGTTGCGCTCCGCCGCTGCTGCTAGCGTTTCCCGCGTTCGCCCTGTGATGAGCGACGACGAGCCTCCTCGAAGTAGCGACCCGCACCGCGTCGGATGAGCGTCCTCCTGCTCATCGTCGCGGTCCTCGCGCTGATTGCCCTCAACGGCTTCTTCGTATCCGCTGAGTTCGCTCTCGTGCGCGCGCGGCAGGGGCGGATCGAGGCCCTCGCCGAGGAGGGCGCGTCGGGCGCGAACGTCGCGCTCGAGGAGATCGAGAGCATCGACGAGTACCTCTCCGCGTGCCAGCTCGGCATCACGATGGCCTCGATCGGCATCGGCTTCCTGGGCGAGACCGCGCTCGGCGAGCCGCTCGGGGACGCGTTCGGGGGCTTCCTCGGGCACGGCGCCTCGGTGGCGCTGGGGGTGACGGTCGCCTACCTGCTCGTGACCGCCGCCCACATCACCGCGGGCGAGCAGGTCCCGAAGATCTACGCGATCACGCACGCCGAGGTGACGGTCAGGCGGATCGCCCGCCCCCTGCGCTGGTTCCGCTCGGCCTTCAAGCCGTTCATCTGGCTGCTCAACGAGGCCTCCAACGGGATGCTGCGCCTGCTCGGCGTCGACCCGGAGGCCGAGTTCCAGGAGACCTCGAACGTCGAGGACCTGAAGATGATCATCGCCCGCTCGGCGAGCGGCGGGGTGCTCGACCCCGGCGAGGCGCTGATGCTGCGCGGCGTCTTCCACCTGCACGAGCAGCAGGCGCGCAACGTGATGACGCCGATCCCCGCGGTCGTGACGGTCGACGTATCCGAGAACGTGGAGACGGCGCTGCGGCGCTGCGTGCAATCGGGGCACACGCGGCTCGTCGTCACCGAGGACGAGAACACCGACCGCGTGCGCGGCCTCGTGCACAACAACTCGCTCGCGCGCCTGCTGATGACGCGCGGGCCCGACGCCTCGATCGAGCCCGCGATCAAGGACGCGCCGATCGTGCCGGAGACAAAGCCGCTCGACGACCTGCTCGCCGACCTCCAGCACGAGCGCGCGTCGATGGCCGTGGTCGTCGACGAGTACGGCCGGACGGCCGGCATCGTGACCGTCGAGGACATCATCGAGGAGATCGTCGGCGAGATCTCCGACGAGACGGACCCCGCCGGCGGCGCGGTGCGCAGGCTCGCCAACGGCGACTGGTACGTGCGCGGCCACGTCCCCGTGACCGACCTGGTCGACTACGGCATCGACCTGCCGATCGACGCGGAGGCCTACAACTCGATCGGCGGCTTCGTCTTCGGCGAGCTGGGGAGGCTGCCCAAGCGGGGCGACGTGGTCGAGGCGCACGGCTACTCCCTGCGCGTCGAGTCGGTGCGCGAGAACCGCATCGAGGCGGTCAGGATCCGCGACCACGAGCCCGAGCGCCGCAACGGCGACAGGCTGCGCGAGTCCGTCCGCGAGGAGGGCTAGGTTCGCTCGGCAAGATCGCACCCCAGGAGGTCTTGCCGATGTGGTCAGTCAGGCTCAGCGACTCCCAGCGCGACGCCGTGCGCGCGCTGATCGAGGCGCAGGGGGAGGTCGGCCCGTCGCTGGCCGGCGCGCTCGAGGCGCTCGAGCTCGCGCGCTGGGACGAGCTGCCCGAGGCGCAGCTCGACTGGGACCGGGTCGCAGAGCTCGCGCGCCTGCAGGGGATCGGGGAGGCGGACGTCGTCTGGGATCTCGCCGCTGGGCTCAGCCCGTCGCGCGCGCTCGATCGCCGGCCGGCGCGGCGCAAGCGCGCGTAGGGGCGGGGCCGCGCCGCGCCTCAGCGCTTGTCGTACTCGTAGAAGCCCGCGCCCGTCTTGCGGCCGAGCCTGCCCTGCGCCTGCAGCTTGCGCAGCCGCTCCGGCACGTCGGCGCCGATCGACTCGCCGATGGCGATCGACACGTCCACGCCGACGAAGTCGAGCAGCGCGAGCGGCCCCATCGGGTGCCCCGCGCCGAGCTTCATGCACTGGTCGATCGCCTTCGGCTCGAGGCCCGTCTCGTCCATCAGGCGCACGGCATCGAAGAGGTAGGGGAAGAGCAGGCGGTTGACCACGAAGCCGGGCGTGTCCGGCACCTCGACCGCCGTCTTGCCGAGCTCCTCGCAGATCGCCCGCGCCCGCGCGCGCGTGTCCTCGCTCGCCTGCTCGGGGAACGCGAGCTCGACGAGCGCCATCTTCTCGACCGGGTTGAACACGTGCAGGCCCACCACGCGCTCGGGCCGGCCGCTCGCCTGCGCGAGCTCGGTCACCGAGAGCGACGAGGTGGTCGAGGCGATGATCGTGTTCTCGTGCGCGAGGTCGTGGAGCTTCCGCAGAAGCTCCGCCTTCGCCTCGGGATCCTCGACGATCGCCTCCACGATCATGGTGCAGCCGTCCAGCTCCGCGAGGTCCGTCGTGACCTTCGCCACGCCGTCGAGCCGGGCGCGCGCACGCTCGGCGGAGGAGTCGCTGCGCGCCCACAGCGAGACGTCCCCGTGGGGTCCCGCGAGCCGCGCGAGGCCTGTCGCGATCGCCCCGCTGCCCGCGATCCCCAACCGCTCGGTCAGCTTTGCTCTATCCACCGGTCAGCCTTGGTTGACTCGCCAGTCGGTCGGGTAGAGTAGCCAGAAGAGGCGCGGCGTGCGGTGTCGCCGAGCGCAGCGCTCCACCCGGCTTGAGACACAGCTTCCGGAGGAACGAGATGCCGATGAAGGACAACGGCCGCGAGGTCGTGATCGTCGAGGCGGTCAGGACGCCGATCGGGCGGGGGCACCCCGAGAAGGGCTACTACAAGGACACGCACCCCAACGAGCTGCTCGGCAAGACCTACACCGAGGTGATCTCGCGGGCGGGCATCGACGCCTCCGAGGTGGAGGACGTGATCACCGGCTGCGTGCAGCAGTACGGCGAGCAGATGTTCAACATCGGGCGCAACGCCTGGCTGCAGGCGGGCCTGCCGATGGAGACGCCGGCCACCACCGTCGACCGCCAGTGCGGCTCCGCCCAGCAGGCGGTGAACTTCGCCGCGGCTCTGATCGCCTCGGGCGTGCACGACTGCGTGATCGGCTCGGGCGTCGAGCACATGGGCCACATCCCGATGGGCATCGGGTTCAAGTGGGTGGACGATGTCGGCACGCCCTGGCCCGAGGAGCTGATGGCCCGCTACAACCTCGTGCCGCAGGGCATCTCCGCCGAGATGATCGCCGACCGCTGGGAGATCCCGCGCTCCGAGCTCGACGAGATCGGCGTGCGCTCGCACCGCAACGCCGCGCGGGCGACCGAGGAGGGCCGCTTCGAGCGCGAGATCGTGCCGTTCTCGGTGAACGGCGACACCTACGTGACCGACCAGGGCATCCGCCCCGACACGACGCTCGAGGTGCTGGCGCAGCTCAAGCCCGCGTTCCCGGCCGCCGCGAGCTACGTCGGGGGCGAGGAGAACCTCAAGATCACGGCGGGCAACTCCTCGCAGATCTCGGACGGCGCCGCGTCGGTGCTGCTGATGGAGCGCCGCAAGGCGGAGGCGCTCGGCCTCAAGCCGCGCGCGCGGATCGTCGACCAGACGACCGTCGGCGTGGACCCGGTGATCATGCTGACCGGCCCGATCCCGGCCACGAAGAAGCTGCTCGAGCGCAACGGGATGACCATGGCCGACATCGACCTCGTGGAGATCAACGAGGCGTTCGCGTCGGTCGTGGCGGCCTGGCGCCGGGAGCTCGACCCGGACATGGACCGCGTGAACGTGAACGGCGGCGCGATCGCGCTCGGGCACCCGCTCGGCTCGACCGGCGCGCGCCTGATCACCACGCTGCTGCACGAGCTCGAGCGCTCCGACAAGGAGGTCGGCCTCGTGACGATGTGCTGCGGCGGCGGACTCGGCACCGGCACGATCATCCAGAGGATCTGACCGCCGGGAGCGGCGGCGTGCGCCTCGCGCGCGCCGCCCGCCCAGCGGGCGCGTCGCTCGCGAGTCACAACCCGCTTGTGTATCGGATGTGTAGGATGGCCGCCACGTGGACCTGACGCTTTCCCCTCAGGAGACAGCCTTCCGCGACGAGCTTCGCGCCTGGCTCGAGGAGAACAACCCCGGCCCCGAGCCGTCCGGCGACGACGCCGCCTTCGAGTTCCGCAGGGAGTGGCAGCGGAAGCTGCACGCCGCGGGCTACGCCGGCCTGAGCTGGCCCAGGGAGTACGGCGGGCGCGGCGCCACGCTGATCGAGCAGGCCATCTTCAACGAGGAGATGGCCCGCGCCCGCGCGCCGATGACGGCCAACGTGCTCGGGCTGGTGATGGGCGGCCCGGTCGTGATCGCCCACGGGACCGACGAGCAGAAGCGGCGCTGGCTCGAGCCGATCCTCTCGGCCGACGAGATCTGGTGCCAGGGCTTCTCGGAGCCCGAGTCGGGATCCGACCTCGCCTCGCTCAAGACGAAGGCCGTCAAGTCGAACGGCGAGTGGATCGTGACGGGCCAGAAGGTGTGGACGACCTTCGCCCACGAGGCGAAGTGGTGCATGCTCCTCGCCCGCACCGACACGGACGCGCCCAAGCACAGGGGCCTCACCTACTTCATCCTCGACATGGAGCAGGAGGGCGTCCAGGTCCGGCCGTTGCGCCAGATCACCGGCGAGGCGGAGTTCAACGAGCTCTTCTTCGAGGAGGCCCGGATCCCCGACGAGAACGTGATCGGCCAGCCGGGCGACGGCTGGAAGGTCGCGATAACGACGCTCATGCACGAGCGCGCCGGCCTCGCGTTCGGCTCGGCGATCTCGGTCAAGATCGCGCTCGGCGAGCTGATCGAGCTGGCGAAGGAGCGCGGCGTGGCCGACGACCCGCTGATCCGCCAGCGCATCGGCCAGCTCTACATCGAGGCGGAGACGCTGCGGCTGAACGCCTACCGCGGCCTCACCCACCAGATGAAGCACGGCATTCCCGGCCCGGAGGGCTCGCTGCCGAAGTGGCAGTGGTCGGACATCAACCAGGCGCTCACCGAGCTCGCGATGGAGATCCGCGGCGAGGAGGCCCCGCTCGCCGACTCGCACTGGACCTACCGCTTCCTGCGCGCCCGCGCCAACTCGATCGAGGGCGGCACCACCGAGATCCTCAAGAACATCATCGCCGAGCGCGTCCTCGGGCTGCCGCGGATGCGCTGAGCGAGGAGCCCGCATGAACTTCGACTTCACCGACGACCAGCAGGCGATCAAGCGCACGGCGCGCGACTTCCTCGCCTCGCGCTTCAGGCCGGACAAGGTGCGCGAGCTCGCCGAGCGGGGCGAGTACGACGACTCGCTCTGGCGCGAGCTCTCCGAGCTCGGCTGGCCCGGGATCTTCGTCGACGAGGCGCACGGCGGCCAGGGGCTCGGCGCGGTCGAGCTCGTGATCGTGATGGAGGAGCTCGGCTACTCGCTCGCGCCGGCGCCGTTCCTCTCGAACGCCGCCGCCGGCCTCGTCCTGCAACACGCCGGCAGCGACGCGCAGAAGGAGCGCTGGCTGCCCGGGATCGCCTCCGGCGAGGCGCGTGGCGCGGTGGGCGTCGTCAGGAACGGCGAGGCGCTGCTCGTCCCCGACGGCGACTCGGCCGAGGTCGTGATCCTCGTCGACGGCGACAGCGCGACCCTCCACGAGGGGCCATCGCTCGAGCGTGAGCCGCGCGAGACGATCGACTCCACGCGCCGCTACGCGACGGTGCGTCCCAACGGGGCCGGAGAGGCACTGCCGGGGGAGATCGGCCCGGCGCTCGACCGGATCGAGATCGCGATCGCCGCCGAGCAGGTCGGGATCTGCCAGCGCGCGCTCGAGATGGCGGTCGAGTACGCGAAGGACCGCAAGCAGTTCGACCGCCCGATCGGCGCCTACCAGGCCGTGTCGCACCGCTGCGCGCAGATGCTGCTCGAGACCGAGGGCGCGCGCTCGGCGACCTACTACGCGGGCTGGGTCGCCGACAACGAGCCCGAGACGCTCCCGCTCGCCGCCTCGATGGCGAAGGCCTACGCGGCCGACGCGGGCTGGCGCGTGACGGCGTCGTCGCTCCAGGTGCACGGCGGCATCGGCTTCACCTGGGAGCACGACCTGCACTTCTTCCTCAAGCGCGCGCGCACGAACGGCACGCTCTTCGGAAGCGCGAGCGAGCACCGCGATCGCGTCGCGGAGCTCGCCGGCCTGGCGCGCGACACCGCCGCGGTCTAGCCCGCGCCGCGAAGGCTCCGCCAGGCCCGGCGCGCGGCGCGCCCGCCGGGGCCGCAGCTCACCTCGCCGGCAGCTCGATGCTCGGCAACGGGCGCTCGCCCGGGGCGGACGGCTGCCCGCGATGCTCGCCCTCGAACGCGATCCGCTCGAGCCGGGCGATCTCGCGCTCGCCCTCGACCCGCGCCGGATGATCCTCCGGCAGCCCCGCGATCAGGTTCCGGATGCGGTTGCGGACGTGGAGCGCGAAGTGGGGGGTGGACGCGCCCACCAGCTCGCGCACGTCCTCGACGGTCGGCTCGCGCTGGAGGCGGTCGGGTCGCTCGAATTCGCTCATCGCCCGGCAGGGTATCTCAGGGCGGCGGAGGGAGACCGGGCAGGAGCCTCGCGGCGCCTCACGGCCGGCCGAGCTGGACCGGCACGAGCTCCGTGATCTCGTCGAGCCGCCCCTGGACTCCCGCCGAGACGGCGCTCTCGTCGCCCAGGATCCAGACGTGGTTGAAGACGCTGTCGTTGGGGTCGTCCTGGTAGCCGGGCTGGACGTCGAGCAGGTAGCTCTCGAGCGGGCGGGGGAGCGTCGCCGCGCCGTAGGTCACAAGCAGCGGCGCGAACACGCCGCGCCCCCCGAGCGTGGCCGCGGCCGCCGCGTCGAGTGGCCGCGAGGCGCGCGCGAGCGTGAAGTTCTGGCCGGGCACGGTGATCCCCCAGCCGAACCCGGCGTGGCGGTAGCGCGCGAGCGCGATCGCCGTCTCCACCGGCGTGGGGCCCTCGATGCGGTGGACCGCGCCGAGCGCGGCGAGCTGCCGCTCGACCGCCTTTCCGATCGCCTGCTCTGGCCCGATCACATAGATGTCGGGGCGGTCGTGGGTCTGGATCGCGCGCCTGGTCGCGGCGGGAAGCGAGCTCTGCCGCGCGTACAGGATCGGGACGCCGGCGCGCGCCGCGTAGGCGGCGGCGGGCATCGCGAAGTCGGCCCGCTCGCCCGAGGCGACCATCACCTCGCTCGTCGGCCTGCCGCGGACGGCCGAGGCGAAGCGGTCGACGGCGGCGGCCAGCGCGAACGGGTCGCTGCCCTCGATGACGGTGCTGCGGTAGCCGTCGGGCGCCGCTACGTCCGAGCCGACGCGGATCACTTGCGCGCCCCGCGCCAGGTCCGCGCCGCGCGGCGAGAGCCGTTCGAGCGCCCGGCGCGTGACCGACGGCACGCCGCCTCCGTCCGTAAGGAGCGTCGGCGCCTCGAGCGGGCGCGCCATGAGCACCGCGGCCGCGATCGCCCCGGCCCAGTCCGAGCGGTCGACGAGCGCGACGGCGTGCGGCCTGCTCGCGGCGCTCGTGGCGGGGAAGACGGCGCTCGCGGCGCCCGCGGCGTCCTCGGCCGGGTCCGCGCCCGGGATGCGCGTCGTGTTCTTCGTCGCGGCTGGGAAGCCGAGCTGCCGGGTGGCCTGGCCGTCGCCTCCTGTGGGGGCGGCGCCAGGCGTGCCGCCCTGCTCGTCGTTGAGCGAGCAGCCGGCGAGCGCGAGCGCGCAGACAAGGACGGCGATGGTGAGGAGCCGAGCCACCTCGCCCGGACGATAACGCGCGCCTCGGAAGCGCCGGCTGGGGCAGTATCCTCCGGTTCGTTGACTCGTCAGTCAATCGGCTCTGCGGTGCCGGACAGGCCGGGCGCGGGCAGGCAGCGAAAGAGGCTCAGGTGGATTTCCGACTCAGCGACGAGCAGATCGAGTGGCAGCAGTACTGCCGGCGGTTCGCCCGTGAGGTGATCCGGCCGGCCGCGGCGAAGCACGACCGCGAGCAGTCCACGCCGTGGGAGGTGCTGAGGGAGGCGCGGCGCTGGAAGCTGCACGGGATGGAGTACCTCGAGAAGGTCGCCTCCGACCCGGGCGGGCTGTTCGGCGTGATCTACGCCGAGGAGCTGCACTGGGGCTGCGCCGGCATCGCGCTCGCGATCTCCGCCTCGTCGCTCGCCGCGGCGGGCATCGCCTCGTCCGGCACGCCCGAGCAGATCGCCCAGTGGGTGCCGGAGTGCTACGGCGTCGGCGACGAGATCAAACTGGGCGCCTACGCGGTGACCGAGGCGGGCGCGGGGTCGGACGTCAAGTCGCTGCGGACCACGGCGCGCCTCGACGGCGACGAGTGGGTCCTGAACGGCACCAAGATCTTCATCTCGAACGGCGGGATCGCCGACGTCAACGTCGTGGTGGCGACGGTCGACCCCGAGCTCGGCCACCGCGGCCAGGCGACCTTCATCGTCCCCAAGGGCACGCCCGGCCTCTCAGCCGGCAAGAAGGAGGACAAGCTCGGCATCCGCGCTTCCCACACCGGGGAGGTCGTGCTCGAGGACTGCCGCATCCCCGTCGAGTACCTGCTCGGCGGCATGGACAAGCTCAACGCGAAGCTCGAGCGGGCGCGGTCGGGCCAATCGACCGGCAGGGCGTCGAACGCGCTCGCCACGTTCGAGATCACGCGGCCGTTCGTCGGCGCCTCCGCGCTCGGGATCGCGCAGGCCGCCTACGAGTGGACGCTCGAGCACCTCGAGCAGCGCGAGGAGGACGGCGAGCCGCTGATGGAGCAGCAGCGCATCCAGCAGACGCTCGCGGACGTGGCGACGGAGATCGAGGCCGCCCGCCTGCTCGTGTGGCGCGCCGCCTGGATGGGCCGCAACGGCGTGCCGATGACCGGCGGCCAGGGCTCGATGTCGAAGCTCAAGGGCGGCGACGTGGCGATGTGGGTCACCACCACCCTGATGGACCTCGTCGGGCCCTACGCCCAGTCGAGCGAGTGCCCGCTCGAGAAGTGGTTCAGGGACGCCAAGATCTACCAGATCTTCGAGGGCACCGCCCAGGTGCAGCGGCTTGTGATCTCCCGCATGCAGCGCCAGGAGTACGCGGAGCGGCGTAAGGCCGTCGCCGAGGCGGCGGCGAAGGCGACCGGCGAGCCGGTGGAGGCAGGCGCATGAGCGACACGGAGGTAAGCGCATGAGCGACGTCCAGGCGGGCCCCGCGCTCTCGAAGCGCAACGGCATAGCGATCGAGGTCGACCGCGAGCTCTGCTTCGGGTTCGGCGACTGCGTCGACTCGGCCCCGAACGTCTTCGAGCTCGACGACGAGAACAAGTCGGTGGTCGTCGACCCCGACGCGCAGGACAGGGACACGATCATGCTCGCCGCGCAGGACTGCCCGGTCGACGCGATCGTCATCACCGACCCCGAGACGGGCGAGCAGCTCTACCCCTAGCGCGGGCCGTCGCCGGCGTCCGGGGGCGACCCACCGGCGCGCGGCCGGTGAGGCGTCACAATCAGGTCGATGGTCGTCTTCGACCCGGGCGTGATCGCCGTGCTGGCGATCTCGATCGGCCTCTACCAGCGGGCCGTGCGCGTGCTCGGCCGGCGCGGGTACCAGGTTCCGCGCGGCCAGCAGGCGTGCTGGTACGCGGGCGTCGCCTGCCTCGCCGTCGGACTGCTCGGGCCGCCGGACGCGCTTGCCGACGAGCTCTTCACCGCGCACATGGGCGAGCACCTGCTGATCGCCGACATCGGGGGCCCGCTGCTCCTGTTCGGGATGCGCACGCCCGTGCTCGTCTTCCTCCTGCCGCGGCAGCTCCTCGTTCCGCTCGCGCGGTTCCACGCCCTGCGCCGGGTGTTCCGCTTCGCGCGCAGGCCGCTCGTCGCCATCCCGATCTTCATGGTCGTGCTCTACGGCTGGCACCTCGCCGCGCCGTTCGACGCAGCCCTCCGGCACGACTCCCTGCACGCCCTCCAGCACATCTCGTTCGTGGGGGCGAGCATGCTCGTGTGGTGGTCGGCGATCGAGCCGCAGCGCCGCCACATGCCGGGAGAGCTCTGGAAGATCGGCTACATCCTCGGCGCGCGCCTGGTGAGCATGTTCCTCGCGATGGCGCTGATCTTCTCGCGCAGCCCGTGGTACCACGCCTACGGCGACCTGCCGCGCGAGCACGGCTTCTCGCCGCTCACCGACCAGCAGGTGGGCGGCGGGATGATGCTCGGGCTCGACCTGCTCGTGATGATGTTCGCGCTGAGCTTCTTCTTCTGGAGCGCGGCCCGCGAGCAGGACCGGCTCGACGAGCAGCAGCGCCAGGCCGCGAAGCCCGCGCCGACCGCGTGAGCGAAGGGCCGCGCGCGGGCACCCGCTAGAGCGCGAGCGCGAGCGGGCTCTCGAGCAGGCGCACCACCCGGGCGAGGAACTCCGCAGCCTCGGCCCCGTAGAGGATGCGGTGGTCGCAGGAGAGCCGCAGGTCCACCAGGTGGCGCGCGACGATCCGCCCGTCGCGAACCGCGGGCCGCTGCTCGACGGCGCCCACTGCGAGGATCGCGGCCTGGGGCGGGTTGATCACGGCCTCGAACGAGCGGATGCCGTACATGCCGAGGTTCGACACCGTGAAGGTCCCGCCGCTCAGCTCCGGCGGCGTGATCGTCCCCGCGCGGACGCGCTCCGCGAGGGCGCGCGCCTCGCGGGCGATCTGGCCGATGCTCTTGCGGTCCGCGTCGAACACCGTCGGCACGACGAGCGCGTCCTCCGCCGCCACCGCCACGCCGATGTTCACGCGCCCGTAGAGCTCGAACCTCCCGTCGCGATAGGCGCCGTTGACCTTCGGCTGCTCACGCAGCGCGAGCGCGCACGCCTTGAGCACGAAATCGTTCAGCGAGGGGGTCACGCCCGGGAGCTCCTTGAGCCGCTCGCGCAGGGCGATCACCGCCTCCATGTCGGCCGACGCCTCGACCGTGAACGCGGGCACGGTGGCGCGCGACTCCGCCATGCGCCGCGCCACGACCTGCTGGAGGCGCGTGAGCTCGGTCAAGGTCACCTCGCCCTTGGCGGCCGCGGGCTGCGGCGGCGTCGGGGCCGGGGACGGCGCCGTGTTGCCGCCGGTGGTCTGCGGGGCCGGGGCCGCCGGAGACGGCCCAGCCTCGGCCGACCCGCCGTTGCCGGGCGCGGCGGCCGCGGCGGCCTCGGCCCCGGGCTGGGCGCGCGCTGCGAGCGCCGCCTCCACGTCCGCCTTCACGATCCGCCCGTCGCGCCCGCTCCCGGACAGCGCCGCGAGGTCTAGGCCGTGCTCGGCCGCGATCCGGCGCGCGACGGGCGACGCCTTCAGCCGGACACCCGCTTCGCGACCGCGCTCAGGCGCTGCGGCGAGGACCGCCGCGGGGAGGGTGGTCGGGCGGTCCTCGCCGCGCTCTGCCTGCCGGGACGCAGGCTGCGCCTGGGTGCCGTCCGGCGCGGTGGCCGTCTCGCCCTCGAGGAGGAGGTGGGCGATGACGGCGCCGATCGGCAGCGTGTCGCCTTCACGGGCGACGTGTCGCACGAGGCCGTCGGCGTCGGCCTCGTAAGTCATGGTGGCCTTGTCCGTCTCGATCTCGACGAGCGGCTCGCCCTTCGCGACCCGCTCGCCGTCGGCGACGAGCCAGCGAACGACGGTGCCCTCCTCCATCGAGTCGGAGAGCCGCGGCATCACGACCTCGGTCATGCGGGCACGAGCTCCAGCGTCGCAAGGGCGGCGCGCTCGAGCCGCGCCTCGTTCGGGAGCGCCGCGGTCTCGAGCGACTTGGCGTAGGGGAGCGGCACCTCGGCCATGCCGAGGCGCTCGACCGGCGCGTCGAGGTCGTCGAAGCAGGCGTGCTGGACGCGCGCTGCGAGCTCGGCGGTCACGCCGTAGGTCGGCCAGCCCTCCTCGACGCAGAGGGCGCGGTTGGTCTTGGCCACCGAGGCGGCGACGGTCTCCATGTCGAGCGGGCGCAGCGAGCGCAGGTCGATCACCTCTGCCTCGAGCCCGCGCTCGCGCGCGAGCTTCTCGGCCACAGCGAGCGCGCGCACGACCGCGTAGGAGTGCGCGACGATCGTCAGGTCGCGCCCCTGGCGCGCCACGCGCGCGCGGCCGATCGGGGTCAGGTGCTCGGGGTCGAGCGGCACCTCGCCCTTCTCCGTGTAGATGCGCAGGTTCTCGAGCACGAGCACCGGGTCGTCGTCGCGGATCGCGGACTTGAGCAGGCCCTTCGCGTCGGCCGGCGTGGCCGGCGCGACCACCTTCAGCCCCGGGACGTGCGCGAAGTACTGGTCGAAGGACTGCGAGTGCTGGGCGGTGAGCTGGTTGCCGGCGCCGTTCGGCGTCCGGATCACGAGCGGGCAGCGCACCTGCCCGCCGAACATCGCGCCGATCTTCGCCGCGTGGTTCACCACCTGGTCCATCGCGACGAGCAGGAAGTTCAGCGTCATGATCTCGACGACCGGCCGCTCGCCAAGCATCGCCGCGCCCACGCCGGCGCCGACGAACCCCTCCTCGGAGATCGGCGTGTCGCGGACGCGGTCGGGTCCGAACTCGTCGAGCAGGCCGGCGGTGACCTTGTAGGCGCCGTCGAAGACCCCGACCTCCTCGCCCATCACGAACACGCGCTCGTCGCGCGCGAGCTCCTCGCGGAGCGCGAGGCGAAGCGCCTCGCGGTAGGTCATCGTCTCTACGCCGGCGGGGGCGGCGTCGGCGGCGGCGGCTGCTGCTGCGGTTGCGGCGCTCATCGGCCCAACCCCGCACCGAAGGTCAGCTCGAGCTCGCCGAACGGGCTGCCGGGGCGCATGCGCTCGAACTGCTCGGCGCTGCCGGGGGCGTGCATGCCGACGGCGAGCTCGCTCACCTCCGGCTCCGGATCGGCCAGGGCGTACTCCACGGCTGCCTCCACGCGCTCGCGCGCCTGCCGCTCGATCGCCTCGAGCTCGTCCTCGCCGACCCCCTGATCGAGCAGCGCCGCGCGCGCCCGCTTGAGCGGGTCCGCGGCCTCGTGCCGGGCGATCTCCTCCCTGGTGCGGTAGGCGAGGCCGGCGTCAGCCACCGAGTGGCCGCGGTAGCGGTAGGTCAGCGCCTCGAGCACGGCCGGCCGGCGCTCCCGGCGCGCCAGGTCGAGCAGTCGCTGGCACGTCTCGAGCGAGGCCTCGAGGTCGTCGCCGTCCACGCGCTCGCCGTGGATGCGGAAGGCGGCCGCGCGGCGGTAGAGCTCCGGCTCGGCCGAGGCCCGCTGCACGCTCGTGCCCATCCCATACTCGTTGTTGACGATCAGGAAGACCACGGGCAGGTGCCAGAGGCCGGCCAGGTTGAGCGCCTCGTGCCAGGCGCCCATGTTCACGGCGCCGTCGCCGAGCTCGCAGAGCACCGCCTGCTCGCTGCCGCGGCGCACGAGCGAGAGCGCGAGGCCGGTCGCGATCGGGAGCTGGCCGGCGACGATTCCCCAGCCGCCGAAGTAGCGCCTCTCCACGTCGAGCAGGTGCATCGAGCCGCCCCGGCCGTGCGCGCAGCCGCTGCGGCGCCCGAACAGCTCCGCCATGACCGCCTCGGGCGATACCCCGCGCGCGAGCGCGAAGCCGTGCGAGCGGTAGCCGGTTACGAGCACGTCGTCAGGCTCGAGCGCGTCGGCCGCGGCGATCGTGATCGCCTCCTGGCCGGAGGAGAGGTGGCAGTAGCCGCCGATGCGCGCGAGCTTGTACTGGCGCTCCGCCTCGGTCTCGAGCTCGCGGATGAGGAGCATGCGCGCGTAGCGGTCGGTGGTCACCGAGTCCTTCGTGCGCCGCTTGCGGGGGCTGGTGGTGGTCATCAGGCCTCGTCGAAGAAATCGGGGTGCTGGGAACGGATGCGCGGCACCTCGCGGAGGACCATGCGGAGGTGGTAGCGCAGGGCGAGCTCCGCCTCGTCGGCGTCATGGCGCGCCACGGCGGCCGTCACGGCGCGGTGCTCGTCGACCATCGAGGTGAGGTAGTCGCCGATCGGGAGGCTCAGCCGGCGGACCCGGTTCAGGTGTCCCTTCGCCCGCTGGCTGATCGACCAGACGGTGGGGTGCCCGCTGAGGTTGCAGAGGGTCTGGTGGAAGGCGTCGTCGAGGACGTAGAAGGCGTCGAAGTCGCTCGCGTCGCGGGCGCGCTCCTGCGCGCGCAGGTTCTCCTCGAGCGCGTTCACGTCGTCCTCGCCGCACCGCTCGGCCGCGCGCCGGATGGCGGCGCACTCGAGCGCCTCGCGGATGAACTGCGCGTCGGCGACCGCCTGCGTGCTGATGCGGGCGACGAACGTGCCGAGCTGGGGGACGACCTCGACGAGCCGATCCTCGCGCAGGCGCGCGATCGCTTCGCGGACCGGCGTGCGGCTGACGCCGAGCTGGCCTGCGAGCTCGTTCTCGGAGAGCTTCTGGCCGGGGGCGAGCTCAGCGCGGACGATCGCGTCGCGCAGGGCCGCGTAGACCTGCATGTGCGTCGAGACCGTTGAGGGCCGCCGAACGGCGGCGAGTCCCGTCTCCGTCATGCTCGGATACTTGCATACAAGTATCGCGGCGTCAACCGGAGGGGCACGCGGGAAGGTTCGGGGCCGCTCAGGCGTCCTGCGCCGCGCGCGCGGGCGCGTTCGAGCGCGCCCACCTCACGATCGCGCTCGAGCCGTTCACGGTCGTGCCGTCCGGCAGCCGCAGCACCGGCAGCTTCTCCTGGCCGGACATCCGCTTGAGCTCCGGGCGCCTGCCCTTCGTGAACAGGCCGAACGGCCGGTTGCGATCGAACACGATCGTCTCGTAGGAGTGGCCCGACGCCTCCAGCGCCTCGTGAGCGCGCCGGCAGGGGTGGATCGGCGGCCCGCCGCGGTCGATGTGGCAGGTGTAGAGGGTGAGCGTCCCGCTCGGAGCTGCTTCGCTCGCCATGCCGCCTCCTGGTGTCGAATGCGTCGTAGGATGGCACGCTGGCGCGCGTGCGGCCCCGGCACGGCCCGGTCGGGACGCTCAATCCTCCCTGCTGCGCGCGGCGCGGATCTGCTCGCGCTCGGCGAGGCGGAGGTCGCGCCGCAGCTGCGCCTCCCGCTGGCGCCGGCGCTCGACCTCGGTCTCGCACTCGAGCGGCGGCACCGCCGTCGGGCGGCCGTGCTCGTCGAGCGCAACCATCGTCAGGTACACGCTCGAGGTGTGCCTGCGCTCGCCCGTGCGGACGTCCTCGGACTCGACGCGCACGCCGACCTCCATCGAGGTGCGCCACGCGGCGTTGACCATCGCCTTCACGGTCACGAGGTCGCCCACGTAGACGGGATGGGTGAACGTCATGCGATCCATCCCCGCGGTCACGACCCGGCGGCCCGAATGGCGGATCGCGGCGAGGCCCGCGACCTCGTCGCACATGCGCATGATCACGCCGCCGTGCACGTTGCCTGCGTTGTTCGCATCCACGAGCCCCATCCAGCGGGTGAGCGCGGACGCGGAGTCGGACGGTCGGCGGGGCTGCACGGCGGCGGTAGTCTAGAAGCCCGCTCCCGACCAACGAAAGCTAAGGAGGCGCTCCCATGCCCGGGTTGGCCGGCCGCATGTCAACAGTGATCAAGGCCAAGATCTCGAAGCTCCTCGACCGCGCGGAGGATCCGTCCGAGACGCTCGAGTACGGCTACCAGAAGCAGCTCGAGCTGCTCCAGAACGTGAAGAAGGGGATCGCCGACGTCACCACGTCGAAGAAGCGCCTCCAGATGCAGAGCGAGAAGCTCGAGCAGCAGGTGGTGAAGCTCGACACGCAGGCGCGGCAGGCGCTCGCCCAGGGCCGCGAGGACCTCGCGCGCGCCGCGCTCGAGCGCAAGGCGGTCGCGCAGGGCGAGCTCCAGTCGCTCGACCAGCAGGTCGCGGAGCTCGAGAAGCAGCAGAAGCAGCTCACCGACAACGAGGCGAAGCTGCGCGCCAAGATCGAGGCCTTCCGCACCAAGAAGGAGGTCATCAAGGCCCAGTACTCGGCCGCCGAGGCGCAGGTGCGGATCTCCGAGGCGGCGACCGGCGTGGGGGAGCAGATGGCCGATCTCGGGCTCGCGATCCAGCGGGCGGAGGACAAGACCGAGGCGATGCGCGCCCGCGCGCAGGCCGTCGAGGAGCTCCAGGCCGCGGGCACCTTCGACGACATCACGCAGCTCGGCCCGCCCCAGGACGACATCGACCGCCAGCTCGCGCAGCTCGGGGAGCAGTCGCAGG
Source organism: Thermoleophilaceae bacterium (assembly GCA_019683805.1). Classification (GTDB taxonomy): domain Bacteria; phylum Actinomycetota; class Thermoleophilia; order Solirubrobacterales; family Thermoleophilaceae; genus JADGHQ01. The sequence goes on along the minus strand of JADGHQ010000018.1, from coordinate 16,203 downwards.
TCGAGGACGAGCTGGCCAAGATGAAGGCGGAGCTCGGCTCGGGCGGCGGGTCGCCCGCGCTGGGCCAGGGCGGAGGCGGCGAGTGATCGTGCGGCTGTCCGGCGAGGGCCAGTACGAGCTGCCCGACGCCGACGCCGAGCGCCTCAACGAGCTCGACAACCAGGCGGTGGCCGCCGTCGAGGCGGGGGACGAGGAGCGCTTCCGCGAGCTCTGGCAGCAGATGCTCGAGATCGTCCGGCGCGACGGCCGCGAGCTGGCCGACGACGAGCTCGTCGAGTCGACCGTGATCCTGCCGCCGCCCGACATCACGTTCCAGGAGGCCCGCGCGGACTTCTCCGGGGACGGGCTGATCCCGGACTGAGCCGGGTCCGTACCGGCCGCCCGCCGATCGCAGGCCGCTACCCGGACGCCGTCCGCGCGGGCCCCGCGCTCACACGGTGCGCTGGTAGGTGCGGAAGGCGCTCACGGCCCACAGGCCGGCGAGGATCGACAGCGCCAGCAGCAGCCCGGCCCGCGAGCCGATCAGGCCCCAGTCCCAGTCACCGCCGAGCGCGCCGCGGCCGGCCTCGATCGCCCAGTTGACCGGGTTCACGTCCGAGACCGTCTGCATCCACCCCGGCATCAGGCTCTTCTGCATGAACGCGCTGGAGAGGAACGTGAGCGGCAGGAGCAGGAACTGCATCAGCGCGATCAGCGTCTCCTCCCTGCGCACCAGCAGGCCGACGGCGTTCGACGCGGCCCCGACCGCGAACGACAGCAGCGCCGAGATCGCGATCAGGACGAGCGCCCCGCCGACCCCGCCGTCGAACGTCGCGCCGGTGATCAGCGCGAGCACGAGGATGATCGCCGACTGGATCGACACCGAGATGGTCGTATGGAACAGCCTGCCCGTGATCAGCGAGGAGCGGCGCGCCGGGCTGATCAGGAAGCGGTCGAGCACCCCGCGGTCGATGTCGTCGATCTGCCCCATGCCGCTCCAGCCGGCCGAGAACAAGGCGGTCATGACGACCACGCCTGGCGTCAGGAACTCGATGTAGTTGCCGCCGCGGAAGCCCGGGATCTCGACGACCTTCTTGAACAGCGCGCCGTAGAGGAGCAGCCAGATGACGGGCTGTGTCAGCGTCACGAAGATCCAGACGGGCTGGCGGATCAGGAAGCGCAGCTGGCGCTTCGTCATGAACCAGGTGTGCGCGAGCGTGGTGGTCATCGGCGGACCTCCTCGGCTGTTCTCTGGTCGGCTTCGGCCTCCGCCTTGGCGAACTCGCGGCCGGCGTAGCGGAGGTAGACGTCGTCGAGCGAGGGGCGCGAGACGGTGACCGACGCCACCGCCACGCCGCTCTCGCCGAGCGCCGCGAGCACCGTCGGCAGCGCCCGCGCACCGTCGTCGACGCGGGCGCGCAGGTGGCGGCCGTCGAGCGCGAGCTCGCGGACCGCGCCGACCCGCTCGAGCGCGCGCCGGACGATCCCGTCGTCGAGCGGCTGCTCGAGCTCGAGGTGGAGCGCGTCGCCCTCGAGCTCGCCCTTGAGCTGCTCGGGGCTGCCGGCGGCGACGACGCGCCCGCGGTCGACGATCGCGAGGCTCGACGCGAGCTCGTCGGCCTCCTCGAGGTAGTGGGTGGTGAGCAGGATCGTGATGCCCTCGTCGCGCTGGAGGCGCGTGATCTCCTCCCACATCTCGGCGCGCACCTCCGGGTCGAGGCCGGTGGTGGGCTCGTCGAGGAAGAGGACCTCGGGCCTGTGCACGAGGCCGATCGCGATGTCGAGCCGGCGCTGCATGCCGCCGGAGTAGGTGCGCGCGAGGCGGTCGGCCGCGTCCGCGAGCCGCAGGCGCTCGAGCAGCTCGTCGATGCGGCCGCTCAGCTCGCGTCCGCGCAGGCCGTAGACCTGGCCCTGGAGCTCCAGGTTCTCGCGGCCCGTCAGCTCGCGGTCGAAGCCCGCCTTCTGCGCCACCGCGCCGATCCTGCGGCGCACCGCCGCGGGCTCGCGCAGGACGTCGCGGCCCGCGACGCGGGCGCTGCCCGAGTCCGGCCGGGTGAGCGTGGTGAGCACCTTCACGGCGGTGGACTTGCCTGCGCCGTTCGGCCCGAGCAGGCCGAAGATCGTGCCGGCCGGCACGCGGAAGCTCAGGCCGTCGAGCGCGCGGACGCCGCCGGGATAGGTCTTCACGAGGTCCGTCGCCTCGATCGCGGGCGGCGCGCCGGCGCCGTCAGGGGGAGATTGCATTCCTACCTCGCTTGGAACTGCGTTTCAGAACTCGAACGGTGTTCTAGCACAGTACACTGTTCCTGTCATGTCCGAGGAGATGCAGTGGCCGACGCGGGCGGCGAAGGCCGCGGCCAAGCGGGCCGCCAGGGAGGCCGCCCGCGAGGCCGCCCGGGCGCTTCGGGAGGAGGTTCGGCGGGCGGTGCCCGAGCCTCCCTGGTGGTCGGCCCCGAGGCGCGGCGGCCGCCAGGCGCCGCTCACGCGCGACGCGATCGTGGACGCGGCCGTCCGGCTGCTCGACCGCGGCGAGGGCCTCGACTCGCTCAGCATGCGCCGGCTCGGCGAGGAGCTCGGCACCGGGCCGGGGTCGCTCTACTGGCACGTGCGCAACAAGGAGGAGCTGCTCGACCTCGTGTTCGACCGCCTGATCGGCGAGCAGCTCCCCCTGCCCGCGCCGAAGCCCGCACGCTGGCAGCAGCAGGTCAAGGACATCGCCCGGCGCGCCCTCGACGTGCTGTTCGAGCGGCCCTACATCGCCGAGATCTCGATCGGGCGCTTCCCGGTCGGCCCGAACGCGCTCGAGTGGACCGAGGGGGTCCTCGCGATCCTGCGCGCGGGCGGCGTTCCGGACCGCGAGGCGGCGTGGGGCGTGCACCTGCTCACGACGTACTTCACGGCCTTCGCCTTCGAGACCCAGACCGGCCTGAAGACGCCGGAAGGCGAGGCGCGCCCGGAGGAGATCCTCGAGCGCATACACGCGCACTTCCACGCCCTGCCCCGAGAGCGCTTCCCGAACATCGCCGACCTCGCCGACGAGCTGACGCGCGGCGACATGGACGAGCGCTTCGAGTTCGGGCTAGACGCGATCCTCGCCGGCCTCGCCGCCGCTGCGAGCGCGGCCAGGGCGCCCCGCAAGCGGCCGCGCCGGGGCTAGCTGCCGGTCGACCCGCCCGGGGCCGCCCCGGTGTCGCCGCCGGGCGAGCGCGACTCGGGCGCAGTCATGGCGCGGTGCTCGGCGCTCGGCTGATTCGTCGTCGCCCGGGGCGCCTCGCGGATTGGAGGGCGGTGAGGCTCGGGCGCGGAGCGCGCGGCCGGGGCGGCGGCGCCCGAGCCGAGGCTCGACGGCACGGCGGCGCCCGATGCGGCCACCGGCGCCGGAGCCGTGACCACCTCGCGCGTCACCACGCGCCGGACCTCCACCGGGCGCACGACGCGCACGACCTTCGTGACGTGCGTGACGGGCTTCGGCCTCGCCGACAGCTCCCAGAGGTGCGCATGGGCGCCCGTGCCGAGCAGCAAGAGCGGCAGCGCCAGCGCGCCCGCGGCCAAGCCGCCGCGCACGCCCAGCCGCCGCTGCGAGTCCTCGGGCTCGAGGCGCTCGCGCGCGACGTGCAGCCGGCGCGTGATGCGCTCGCCCTTGCTCGTGCCCCAGAGGGCGAGCTCGAACGGCATCGTGGCGAGCACGAGCACCTCGAACATCAGCGTCCAGACGACGCCGCGGGTGAGCCACGACACCGGGGTGTCGGAGGGGAACAGGGTGGGCCACCAGAGCAGGATCACTCCAGCCGAGAGGCCCCCTGCCAGGAGCTTCGAGCCAAGACCTCGCACACTTGCTCACTCGACATGGGCGGCGCGAGCTTTAGCCTCCCGCGCGCGCGGCTCTCAGGCTGGCGCGCCCACGCTCGGGGGAGGCCTGCGCGACGCGTCCGCGAGCGTGCTCCGGGGCGCTGGCTGCTAGCCGAGCGGGATGTCCCAGAGCGGGTACCAGCGCTCGAGCTCCTGCTCGAGCGGCAGCTCGCCGGCGAGCTGGGCCTTGAGCCGCAGCTCGCGCTCGGTGTCGCGCTGCTTGTCGCCCGTCGGCACGAAGGGGTAGTAGGCGCCCCGCTTGAAGTTGTAGATGAAGTAGACGCGGCGGCCGTCCTCCTCGAACACGAACACGGCCGCGAGCAGCCGGTCGCCGTAGCCGCCCGCCTCGAGCTGGCCGGACACCACGTTCATCGACACGACGAGGTCCTCGAAGTCCTGGTCGCGCAGGACGATCCAGCGGTAGCCGAACTCGTCGTCGGCCGTCTCCACCGTCGTGCCGGTGTCGCGCGCCGCCGAGCGCAGCAGCTCCTCGGTCTCCTGCACGATCTGCTTGAAGTCGCCGGTGGCGAGCGGCTGGAACACGATGCCCGCGACGTTGCGGTGGACGAGGCCGAGGCCCGTCTCGAGCGTGATCTGCGCGGTGGTCATCGCGAACAGCCGGTCGGGCGCCGGCTGCTTGAGCTTCCGGCGGCCCCCAAGCAGTGCGTCGAGCAGGCCCACCCGCTAGGCGGCGACGGCCGCGCCCTGGAGCTCGCGCTCGTACTGCTCGAGGCGCGCGATCCGCTTCTCGATCGGCGGGTGGTCCATGAACAGCGTGGCCACCGTCTCCTTCACGCTCGTCGGGACGATGAAGAAGGCGTTCATCCGTCCGACCGCCCGGAGGTCGCGGTCGGGCACGCGCTGCATCTCCCCGCTGATGCGCAAAAGCGCCGAAGCGAGCGCGCTCGGGTTGCCGGTGATGAGCGCGGAGCCGCGGTCCGCCGCGTACTCGCGGTAGCGCGAGAGCGCGAGCATCAGGAAGAAGCTGATGATGTAGACGGCGAACGAGACGAGCAGCACGACCGCGAACGCGGGCGCCCCGTCATCGTCGTCGCCGCCGCCCCAGCCGCCGAAGAAGAAGCCGAACTGGGTGATCATCGCGGCGATCGAGGCGAAGAAGCTCGCGACCGTCATGACCATCACGTCGCGGTTCTTCACATGCGTTAGCTCGTGCGCGAGCACCGCCTCGAGCTCGCGAGGCTCGAGCGCGTTCATGATGCCGGTGGTGCAGCAGACGATCGCGGTCTTCTGCGAGCGGCCCATCGCGAAGGCGTTCGGGACCGGCGTGTCGGCCACCGCGACGCGCGGCTTGGGCAGGTCGGCCTGGATGCACAGGCGCTCCACCATCGCGTGCAGCCCCGGCGCCTCCTGGGGCGAGACCTCCTTGGCGCCCATCGAGGCCAGCGCGAGCTTGTCGGAGAGGAAGAGCTGCGCGAGGACGAGCGCGCCGATGACGACGACCATCGTGACGGCGCCGGCGCCGGCCGCGAACAGGATGCCCACGAAGCCCGCGTAGACGAGCCCTAGCAGGAACATCGTGAGCAGCATCCGGAACTGGAGGCCGGTGTCGCGCCCGAAAGCTGCCTTGGGTCGAGCCATGCCCCGATTGTAGTTGCGGGGGGAGCGGGCGGCGCGGGCAGCCCGCCGCGGCGGGCCCGCGCCCGCTGCAAGAGCGCTTGCACGGCGCACGAACCCGTTGCGGGCCTTGATATCTTCGCCCGGTCGGAACGCTGAATTCCCTGCAGATTCAGGGAAACGGGGGACCCGACCTGCCACATCCGGGGCGAGTCGCCGCCCGAGAGCGGCGTAGCGCGCGAGCGCGAGCCCGACAGCTAACCCCGTAAGCGGCTCCGCGCGATGCGAATGAAGAGAGCTTTCTGGGTCTCACTCTGCCTGGCCGTCGCGGCCTATCTCCTGCTGCCGATGCCCGGCATCTCCGAGCCGCTCCAGCAGCGGATCGAGAAGGCGCGGCAGAAGGTGGCCGAGAAGAAGCGCAAGGAGGGCGTCCTCACGAGCGACATCTCGGCCTACAACCTGAAGATCCGCGGGCTGCAGGGCGACATCCGCAGCCTCCAGGCGCGCCAGAGCAGGCTCCAGTCGCAACTCGACGACAAGCGGCGCGAGCTCGCGCGGGTGCAGGACAGGCTGCAGGCCGCGCAAGACCGGCTGGCGCGCCTGCGCGCGCGGCTCGAGAGCGCGCGCCGTGTGCTCGCCGAGCGCCTCGTCGAGATCTACAAGTCCGACGAGCCCGATCTCGTGACGGTCGTGCTCGAGGCGAACGGCTTCCAGGACCTGCTCGACCGCGCGTCGTTCATGCAGCGCATCTCCGACCAGGACCACCGCGTGATCACGACCGTGCGGGACCTCAAGGCCCAGGCGGCGAGCCAGGCCGTCGAGCTGGCGCGCCTCGACCGCCAGGTTCAGGCCGCCGCCGACGCGATCGCCGCGCGCCGGAACGAGGTCGCCGCGGCGAAGGGCAGGCTCGTCGACACCCGCACGCGGCTGCAGCGCGCCCGCGACGGGCGCCGGACGCTGCTCGCCCGGCTGCGCCACAGCCGACACCGCATCGAGGAGGACCTGAGCGCGATGGAGGCGGAGCAGGCCCGCATCCGCTCGCAGCTCAACGCCGGCGGCGGCGGCGGGGGCGGCCTGCCGGCAGGCCCGATCAGGCGCGGCTCCGGGCAGTTCATCTGGCCCGTGAACGGCCCGATCACCTCGCCGTTCTGCGAGACCCGGTCGTGGGAGCGCTGCCACCCGGGCATCGACATCGGCGTGCCGAGCGGCACCCCGATCCGCGCCGCGGGCTCCGGGGTCGTCGCGATCGCGGGCCCCGTGAGCGGCTACGGCAACTTCACCTGCATCAACCACGGCGGCGGGCTCTCGACCTGCTACGGGCACCAGTCCTCGATCCACGTCCACGTCGGCCAGCACGTCTCGCAGGGGCAGGTGATCGGCCTGTCGGGCTGCACCGGCCTCTGCTTCGGGCCCCATCTGCACTTCGAGGTGCGGGTGAACGGCTCGGTCACCAACCCGCTCAACTACCTCTAGGCCGGCGGCGCATTACGCTGAGGGGGCATGGCGCCCGAGCTGCACCTCGGCCCGGTCACGCTCCAGACCTTCGGCCTGGCGTTCGCCGCCTGCTTCCTCTTCGTCGGGGTCAGCCTCGGCAAGCGCCTGCACGAGCTCGGCCGCCCGGTCGACTGGGCCTACGAGGGCACCTTCGCCGCGCTCATCGGCGGGCTGGTCGGCGCCCGCGTCGACTACATCGTGCAGAACTGGAGCGACGTCTCGCACGACGTCGCCGGGAGCGTCTTCTCGGGGTCGGGGCTCGTCTGGTTCGGCGGCCTGCTCGGGGGCGCGCTCGCGGTGATCCTGTGGGCCCGGTACCGCCACTGGCTGGGGCTCGAGCTGCTCGACGCCGCCGCCGTGCCGCTCGCGGGCGGCTACGCGATCGGGCGGATCGGCTGCCAGCTCTCGGGCGACGGCGACTACGGCATCCACACGAGCCTGCCGTGGGGGATGTCGTATCCGAACGGCACCGTCCCGACCACCGACACGGTGCACCCCACGCCGGTCTACGAGACGCTCGCGATGGGGCTCGTCGCGCTCCTGCTCTGGCAGCTGCGCGACCGCGTCCGGCCGGGGGTGCTGTTCGCGCTCTACCTCGTGCTGGCCGGCCTCGAGCGCCTGCTCGTCGAGTTCGTGCGGCGCAACGACGAGCTCGTGCTCGGCCTCACGCTGCCGCAGGTGATCAGCATCGCGATGATCGTCGGCGGCTCGATCATGCTCGGCGCGCTGCGGCGCGAGCCGCTCCCGGCCGCCGCCTGAGCCGGGCGTCAGCGCGGCGACCTCGCGGGAGCGCGGGCACCGGCCGTGCTTCATAATCGCGCCGATCATGGCTGGGCCGGCCAGCGACCAGGTGGCGTCCGTGGACGCCCCGGGCTCCGGGGCGGCCGACGGCCTGCCCTGGCACGTGTGGCCGCTGGGCTCGCGCCTCAACGAGGCGGGGCGGATCGAGGTCGGGGGCTGCGACCTCGTCGAGCTCGCGCGCGAGTTCGGCACGCCGGCGTACGTGTACGCCGAGGACGACATCCGCACGCGGGCGCGCGCCTTCCTCGACGCCTTCCGCGCGCGCCGGGAGCGCTTCGAGGTCGTCTACGCGAGCAAGGCGTTCCCATGCACCGCCGCCTACGAGCTGCTCGCGGCCGAGGGGCTCTCGTGCGACGTGGCCTCGGGCGGCGAGCTGCACCTCGCGCTGCGCGGCGGCTTCGACCCCTCGCGGATCTACATGCACGGCAACAACAAGAGCGAGGCGGAGATCGCCTACGCCGTCGAGTCGGGGGTGGGGCACATCGTCGCCGACTCGTTCGACGAGCTCGAGCGCCTCGAGCGGATCGCGCCCGGCCAGCGGATCCTGCTGCGCGTCACCCCGGGCATCAAGCCCTCGACGCACTCCTACATCCAGACCGGGCAGATCGACTCGAAGTTCGGCTTCTCCGTCGAGGAGGTGCCGCGCGCGATCGAGTCGATCCGCAACCTCGAGCTGCGCGGGCTGCACGCCCACATCGGCTCGCAGATCTTCGAGCTCGAGCCTTACGAGAAGCTCGTCGAGGTGCTCGCCAGGCTGGGCGACTACCCGCTGCTCAACCTCGGCGGGGGCCTCGGGATCGCCTACACGCGCGAGGACGAGCCGCCCTCGATCGACGAGTACGTCGACACGCTGGTGCGCGGCGCGCCCGAGCACGTCACGGTCCTCTGCGAGCCGGGCCGCGCGCTCGTCGGCAACGCGGGCGTGACGATCTACTCGGTCGGCACGGTGAAGGAGATCCCCGGCGTGCGCACCTACGTGGCGGTCGACGGCGGCATGTCCGACAACCTGCGGCCCATGCTCTACGGCTCGCGCTACGAGGCCGAGATCGCCTCGCGGCCCGGGGGCGCCGACGTCTGCACGATCGCCGGCATGCACTGCGAGTCGGGCGACATCCTGGTGCGCGACGTCGGGCTCGACTCGCCGCGGCCCGGCGACATCCTGGCGATACCAGCCACGGGCGCCTACGGCCACGCGATGGCGAACAACTACAACGCCGTGCCGCGCCCGCCCGTGATCTTCTGCAAGGACGGCGACGCGCGCGTCGTCGTGCGGCGCGAGACCTACGAGGACCTGACACGCCGTGACGTTTAGGGTCGGGCTCCTCGGCCACGGGACGGTCGGGGCGGCGTTCCACGAGCTGCTCGACGAGCGGGCCGACGCGATCGAGGCGCAGGTCGGCACGCGCCCGGAGATCTCCGGCGTGCTGACCCGCAGCCGCGGCGACTTCGACGACATCCTCGAGCGCAGCGACCTGATCGTGGAGCTGATGGGTGGCCTCGAGCCGGCGCGCGAGCACATGCTGCGCGCGCTGCGCGCCGGCAGGCACGTGGTCACGGCCAACAAGGCCGTGCTCTCGCGCCACGGGGAGGAGCTCTTCGACGCCGCGCGCGAGGCCGGCGTGCAGCTCCGCTTCGAGGCGGCGGTGGGCGGGGTCGTGCCCGTGATCCGCGTGATCCAGGAGACGCTCGCCGCCGCGCACGTGGACCGCGTGCACGGCATCGTCAACGGGACCACGAACTTCATCCTGAGCGAGATGGCGCGCACCGGCGCGTCCTACGAGCAGGCGCTCGCCGACGCCCAGCGGCTCGGCTACGCGGAGGCGGACCCGAGCGAGGACGTGACCGGGCGCGACGCGGCGGCGAAGATGGCGATCATCGCCCGGCTCGCGTTCGGCGCCGCCGTGACGTTCGACGACGTCCAGTACGAGGGCATCGAGCAGCTGACGAGCGACGACATCGCCTACGCGAAGGAGTTCGGCCTCTCGCTGAAGCTCGTCGGCACGGCCGAGCGCATCGACTCGGGCATCTCCGTGCGCGTCTTCCCCGCGTTCCTGTACGGCGAGCACCCGCTCGCGTCGGTGAACGGCTCGTTCAACGCCGTCACGGTCGAGTCGCCGAAGATCACCGAGATCACGCTCTCCGGCCCCGGGGCCGGCGGCCCGCAGACCGCGAGCGCGGTGCTCGGCGACGTCATCTCGGCGATGATCCCGCCGCCCACGCTGATGCCGCCGGCCCGCGAGGTCCCGCTCGTGCGCGACGTGGAGTCCGCGTTCTACCTCCACCTCGAGGTGGCGGACAGACCCGGCGTGCTGGCCCAGGTGGCGGAGATCCTCGGCCGGCAGGGGGTGTCCGTGAAGTCCGTGATCCAGCACGGCCTCGGCGACGAGGCGCGCCTCGTGATGGTGGTGCACCCCGTGCTCGAGTCGAGCTTCCGGAAGGCCGTCGAGCTGATCGGCCGGCTCGACTTCATGCGCTCGGCGCCGCGCGTGATCCGCGTGATCGAGGAGACGTTCTGAGCCTCTGGCGCTACCGCGACCGGCTTCCGGTTGAGCCGCACGTGACCCTCGGCGAGGGCGACACGCCGCTCGCGCCCGCGCCCTGGCTGTCGAAGCGCGTGGGCGCGGAGGTCTGGCTCAAGTTCGAGGGCTCGAACCCGACCGGCTCGTTCAAGGACCGCGGCATGACCGTGGCCGTGTCGGCGGCCGTCGCGGAGGGGGCGAAGGCGGTCGTGTGCGCGTCCACGGGCAACACCGCGGCGAGCGCCGCGGCCTACGCCGCGAAGGCGGGCCTCAAGGGCGCGGTCATCGTGCCGGAGGGCAAGATCGCGACCGGCAAGCTCGCCCAGGCGCTGATGCACGGCGCGCGCGTGATCGCGCTGCGCGGCAACTTCGACGAGGCGCTCGCGCTTGTGCGCGAGCTGGTCGAGCGGCGGCCGATCGCGCTCGTCAACTCGGTCAACGAGTACCGGCTCGAGGGCCAGAAGACCGGCGCCTTCGAGGTCTGCGACGAGCTGGGGGAGGCCCCCGACGTGCTCTGCATCCCGGTCGGCAACGCGGGCAACATCACCGCCTGGTGGCGCGGCTTCCAGGAGTACGGCGTCGCGCCGCGGCTGCACGGCTACCAGGCCGCGGGCGCCGCGCCGCTCGTGCACGGACGGCCGGTGGAGGAGCCCGAGACGGTGGCCTCAGCCATCCGCATCGGCAACCCGGCGCGCTGGGAGGACGCGATGGACGCGGTCACGGCGTCGCGCGGCGCGATTCGCGCCGTGACCGACGAGGAGATCCTCGAGGCCTACGAGCTGCTCGGCCGCCGCGAGGGCATCTTCTGCGAGCCCGCCTCGGCGGCGTGCGTGGCGGGGCTGCTCAAGTACGGCGCCGAGGGGCGCGTGGTCTGCGTCCTCACGGGGCACGGCCTCAAGGACCCGCAGACGGCGCTTCGGCAGGCGGCGTCCGTCATCCCGTGCGAGCCCGAGATCGAGGCTGTCGAGCGCGCCGTGCTCGGGGAATGAACCGGCGCAGGCTCGTTCGCGTCCCCGCCTCGTCCGCCAACCTCGGGCCGGGGTACGACGTGCTCGCCGCCGCCGTCTCGATCCACCTCGAGCTCGAGGTCGAGGAGAGCGGCGAGTTCTCTGTCGAGTCGGACGTGCCGGGCGTGCCGCTCGACCGCTCGAACCTCTGCGTGCGGGCGTTCGAGCGCCTCCACCCCGCCGACGGGCTGAGCTTTCGCATCCGCTCGGACATCCCGCTCGCCGCTGGGCTCGGCTCGAGCGCCGCGGCGATCGTGGCGGGGCTCGTCGCCGCCGACCACATGTTCGAGCTCGACGCCGACCTCTACCGGGTGGCCGGCGAGCTAGAGGGGCACCCGGACAACGTGGCGGCCGCTCTCTACGGCGGCTTCGTGATCTGCGCCGAGGAGGGGGTGGAGCGCCTCGAGCCGCCGCCCGAGCTCGAGGGCGTGCTCGCGATCCCGCCGCACGCGGTCCCGACGCAGGAGGCGCGCGCGGCGCTGCCCGCCGAGGTGCCGATCGCAGACGCGGTGCACAATGTCGCGCGCACCGCGCTGCTGATGCTCGGGCTCGCGCGCTCGGACCTCGACCTCGTGCGGCGGGGCCTCTCGGACCGCATCCACCAACCGCGCAGGCGGCGCCTCTACCCGCGCTCGATGGAGCTCGTCGGCAGCGCGCGCGAGCTGGGGGCGCTGGGCGCCACGATCTCGGGAGCGGGGCCGACCGTCCTCTTCTGGTCGCACTTCGAGCAGACCGGCGGGCTGCTCGAGCGCCTCCGGGCGCAGGCGCCGGACTGCGAGCTGCGGCGGGTGACGTTCGCGCCGGAGGGCGCGAGCGTGCGCGCGATCTGACCGCCGGCGCGACGGCGCGCGGCGCGGGCGCGGCCGGCCGCAGGGGCGGAGCCTCGCCGCCCACGTTAGGCGGCAGGGACGTGGGGGCAAACTCCCGGTGAACTACAGGGGAGGTGGTACAAGCATGAGGATTCCGAGGACGCGAGGCGGCCTGACCGGGTTGATCGTGATGGTCCTGGGGCTCTGGGCGGCCCTCATCCCCTTCGTTGGGCCCTACTTCAACTACTCCATCCACAACGACGAGACGTGGTTCTGGATGGTGGATCGGCTCTGGCTCGAGATCCTGCCCGGCGCCGCCGCCTTCTTCGGCGGCCTGCTGCTGATGACGAGCGCGTTCCGCGCGTCGGCGCGCACGGGAGCGCTGCTCGCCGCGCTCGGCGGCATCTGGCTCGTGATCGGGCCGACCACGAGCATGCTGTGGAACCACGGCTCGATCGACGTGGGCCCGGCCCTCTTCGGCAGCTTCCGCCGCACGATCGAGTGGCTGGGCATGTTCTACCTCGTCGGAGCGATCATCACGGCGCTCTCGTCGTACGCATACGGCATGCTCACGGCCCGGCCGGTGGCGGCGAGGGCCACAGCGGCCGGCTATGGCGCGGGGCGCTCGGAGACAGAGCGCGAACACGCCGCGGCCGGCACCGGCACGACCGCGCCGCGCTGAGGCCACCTCGCGCCCGGGGGCCGGCGCGCGCGACGCCGGCCCCTCGGGCCTCAGTCGGCCTCTTGCTCGGCCAGCGTCCGAAGGCCGGTGAAGAAGACGAACAGCATCGTCGCGAAGAGGTCGTCCGGCACGGCCTCGGGCTCGAGCAGCTTCTCGAGCGCGAACCCGTTGGCCATCGCGAACGTGATCAGCGCGACCTGCTCGGCGGGGACGGGCGTCGCGATCTCGAGCTCCTGCGCGCGGCGCTCGTACAGCGCGGCGATCCGCTCGCGCAGCTGGCGGTAGCGCGCCACGAGCTGCTCGCGGAACTCCGGGTCGCGCGTCGCGTAGGCCGCGAACTCGAGGAACAGGCGCTGCCAGTCGGGGTCGCCCGCGGCGAAGCGGGCGAAGTCGAGCCCCGCCTCGCGCGCCTGCAGCTCGGGGCTCTCGTCGGTGCGGGTCACCGCGTCGAGCTCCTCGATCCGCTCGGCGAAGCGCTCCTCGAGCATCGCCAGGAAGAGGTCGGCCTTGCTCGCGAAGTTCGCGTAGAACGCGCCCTTCGTGTAGCCCGCGGCCTCCGCCACCTCGTCGATCGAGGCGCGCTCGAGCCCGCGCTCGGCGAACACGCGCGTGGCCGACTCGAGCAGCGCCGAGCGCGTCCGCGCGCGCTGCTGCGCCCGGGTGAGCCGCGCTCCGGCCGCCATCACGCAGCCGCCGGAGCGGGCTCGGCGGGCACGGCCGCAGGCGCCTCGCGGCGGATCTCGTCGGCTATGACCGCGCCGCCGCGCGAGGGGCTGTGCACGATCACGCGCCGCCGCGTGAGCTCGGGCGCCGGGTCGACCGGGCGCAGCCGCGCCATCGAGACGAGCGCGCGCAGCACGGCCTTCATCTCGAACACCGCGAACGCGGCGCCGAGGCAGCGCCGCACGCCGCCGCCGAACGGGATCCACGTGTAGGTGCCCGCCGGGCGCTCGAGGAAGCGCTCGGGCAGGAAGCGCTGCGGCTGCGGGTAGACGTCCGGGCGCCTGTGCACGAGGTAGATGCAGGGCGCCACGCGGGTGCCTGCGGGCAGGAGGTGGCCGCCGACCTCGAAATCGGTGGTGAGCCGGCGCAGCACGATCGGGAGCGCCGGCCGTAGCCGCAGCGTCTCCTTGGTGACGGCGTCGAGATAGGCGTCCTCGCCGGCCTCGACCTCGGCGCGGAGCCGCTCGAGCTTGTCGGGGTGGCGTACGAGGCGCTCGACCGCCCAGGCGAGCGCGGTGGCCGTGGTCTCGTGCCCGGCCACGAGCAGCGTCATCAGCTCGTCGCGCAGCTCGTCTTCGGACATCGGGCTGCCGTCCTCGTGCCGCGCCTGCACGAGCAGCGACAGGATGTCCTCGCGCTCCTCGAGATCCGGCGCCTCGCGGCGGCGGCGGGCCTCGTCGATCAGGATGCGGTCGACGGGCGCGAGCGTCGCGCGCAGATCGCGGCTGCGGCTCGCGCGCTCCGGCCCGACCAGGCCGAGCCAGAAGGTCTGCCGGAACGACGACACCCAGGCGAGCACCTGCGGGAGCAGCCGGCGGAGGTCTGCCAGGCGCTGTGCGTCGCGGATGCCGAAGACGGCGTGGAGGATCACCTCGAGCGTCACGGCCTGCATCCGCGGCCAGACCTCGAACCGCTGTCCCACCGGCCAGCTCGCGATCTCACGCTGGGCGATCTCGGTCATCAGGCCGCCGTAGCGCTGCACGCGCTCGCCATGGAGGGAGGGGAGCATGAGCTTGCGCTCGCGCATGTGCTCGGCCTCGTCGAGCAGCAGCACGGACTTCGGGCCGAGCACGGGCAGGAGGATGCGGTTCGCCTCGCCGGCGTGCGCGACGCGCGGGTCCGCGGTGAAAACCTGCTTGATCGCGTCGGGGTGCGAGACGAACACCCAGTTGCCCTCGTGCGCGATACGCACCGTGAACATGTCGCCGTAGCGGCGCGCCATGCGCGCCATGAACGGGATCGGGCGCGTCCACCAGGCAAGCGTCGAGAGGGCCATCGGCCAGCGCGGGCCGGGCGGGAGGCTCGGGGTCTTGGTCGTCTCCGTCATCGCGCACCTCGCATACTCGCAGGTATCCGAATACCGGAGAGTATCCGACTTCGGCCGTCGGGGCTAGCGGGCCTCTAGCGGGCGCGGGCGCGCGTCGAAGCCGAGCGCCTGCTCGAGCTGGGCCGCGAGCGCGAGCAGCCCGCCCTCGCCGGCTGGCCTGCCGGAGAGCTGGACCGCGACCGGGAGCCCGTCGGGGGCGATCTCGACGGGCAGCGAGACCGCCGGCTGACCGGTGACGTTGAAGACCGAGGTGAACGGCGTGAAGCGGCCCGAGGCCGCGAAGGCCTTGAGCGGCGCGTCGCCGCAGGGGTCGAGCTCGCCGATCCGCAGCGGCCGCTGCGCGAGCGCCGGCGTCAGCACGAAGTCGTACCGGAGCGCCCACTCCACCACCGCGCGGGCGCGGGCCTGGAGCTGCGAGAGCGCGGCCTGGTAGTGCGGCGCGTCGACCGCCGACACGCGCTCGAACAGCTCCCAGGTGAGCGGCTCGACGAGCTCGGGAGAGGGCTCGCGCCCGGTCACGCGCGCCCCGAGCAGCACGCCGCTCGCGATCGCGGTCGTGAAGACGGTGGTGAAGAGCTGGGGCAGGTCGCTCCAGCCCGCCCAGGGGGGCGCGGCCTCCTCGACCGCGTGGCCGAGCGACTCGAGGCGCTCGGCCGCGATCCGCACGGCGGCGATCGCCACGGGGTCGACCTCCGCGGGGAGCGGCGGCTCGGTGACGAGCGCGACGCGCAGCCGCCCCGGCTCGCGCCGCACGGCGTCGGCGAACGGCTCGGTCGGAGGAGGCGCCCAGGTGGCGTCCCCTGGCTCGTAGCCCGCCAGCGCGTCGAGCGTGCGGGCCGCGTCCGCGACCGTGCGGCAGAGCATCCCGTCGGTCGCGAGGAACGAGTCCCCCGCGCGCGGGCCGCGCGAGATGCGGCCGCGCGCCGGCTTCAGCCCCACGAGCCCGCAGCAGGCGGCGGGAATGCGGATCGAGCCGCCGCCGTCGCTGCCGTGCGCCACCGGCAGCATCCCCGCGGCCACGGCGGCGCCCGCGCCGCCAGAGGAGCCGCCCGGCGTGCGCTCGGGGTCCCAGGGGTTGCGGGCGGGCCCGAAGCGGCGCGGCTCGGTGACGGGCAGGATGCCCAGCTCGGGGGTCTGCGTCTTGCCCACGATCACGAAGCCGGCGTCCTTGATCCGGCGCACGACGTGGTCGTCGTAGTCGGGCGTCCAGTCGCCGAACAGCTCCGAGCCGTGGGCGGCCGGCAAGCCGGCGAGCGCCGCGAGGTCCTTGATCGCGGTCGGGACGCCCGCGAACGGCCGCTCGTCGCCCGGCCGCACCGCGTCGGCCGCGGCAAGCGCGCGCTCGGCGTCCACCACGGTGAAGGCGTTCAGGCGCCCGTCGAGCTCGTCGATGCGCCGGAGCGCCTCCTCGACCAGCTCGCGCGCGCGCAGCTCGCCC
>JADGHQ010000064.1 GCA_019683805.1 Thermoleophilaceae bacterium | reverse complement strand
CGGGAGCGCAGCACCGAGGGCGGCGAGGACGCGCCCAGATGGAGATCGGAGACGACCGCGGTTGTCACGCGGCCATCATGCCAGCCGCCGCGCGCGGCGCCCCGCTACCGTGAGGGAACCGCATGACGAGCCTCTTCTGCCGCCACAACCGCTTCACCGTCGACTGCCCGATCTGCTCCAAGGGCACCGTGCTCGACCCCGGGCGGGCGCGGCACGCGCGCGGCGCGAGAACGGCCGCGCGGCGCTCCGCGCCCGCGGCCGCGCCGGCCGCGGGCGGCGCCCGCTACAGGGGTCCGTTCGCCGCGACCGGCCCCCTCGAGGATGACGAGGGCCGGACCTACGAGGTGCGGCTCGAGAAGGTGCCGGGCGGCGTCCGGCTCGGCGAGTGGGCTGGGGGCGAGCTGCGCCGGCGCGCACCGGTGCTCGGCGAGGGCGACCTGCGGGCGCTCGTCGCCGCCGCCTGCGAGCGCGAGCTGCTGCCCGCGCGCGACCGCGACGCGCTCGCCGAGGCGCTCTCGGCCGAGGCCGCCCCGGCCGGCGAGCAGGCGCGTCCCTACGGCGCGAGTCCCGGCCGAGCGGGCGAGCTCCGCGACGAGCTGCGCGTCGAGCCCGCCGACGACGGCCGGCTGCGCGTCGCGCGCTGGGTCCGCCGCCCGGGGGTGGGGTTCGAGCTCGTCGACGCGCCGGTGATGCTCCCCGCGCGGCGCTACGCCGAGGCGCTGCGGGACGCCGCGCGCGGCGGCCTGCTCTCCGGTGCCTGAGCGTACCGTCCTCGCCTGGCGCTAGAAACGGATCCCTGGCCCTTCGACTCGTCACAGGCCCTGCGAACTCCGGCAAGGCCGGGGCGATCCTCGGCGAGTACCGCGCGCGCCTCGCGGAGGAGCCGCTGCTCGTCGTGCCGTCGTTCCGCGACGTCGAGCACGTGCAGCGCGAGCTGGCCGAGCGCGGCGCGGTGCTCGGCGCGGGCGTGCTGCGGTTCGCGCGGCTGTTCGAGCTGATCGCGCAGCGCGCGGGCCACGCCGCCCGCCGGACGTCCCGTCTCCAGCGGGAGCTGATCGTCGAGGAGGCGGTGCGGAGGGCGGGCCTGAGCGCGCTCGCCGACTCGGCGGAGCGCCCGGGCTTCACGCGCGCGGCGGCGCGCCTCGTCGCAGAGCTCGGGCGGTCGATGGTCGAGCCGCAGCGGCTCGTGCAGGCGCTGCGCGCATGGGCGGGCGACGGCCCCCGCCGGCAGTACGCCGAGGAGGTCGGCGCGATCTACGCGCGCTACCGCGACGTGCTCGCGGAGCTCGGCATGGTCGACGAGGAGCTGTTCGCCTGGCGGGCGCTCGACGCGCTCCGACGCGAGCCTGCGCGCTGGGGGCGCAGCCCGGTGTTCGTCTACGGGTTCGACGACTTCACGCCGCTCGAGCTCGACGCTCTCGAGACGCTCTCCCGCCACGCGGGCGTCGACGTGTCGGTCTCGCTGCCGTACGAGCCGGGGCGCGCGGCGTTCAGGGCGATCGCGCGTCCGCGCGAGGAGCTCGCGGCGCTCGCCGACGAGCCGCCGCGGGAGCTGCCGGCGACCTCCGACCACTACGCGCCCGCGTCGCGCGCGGCGCTGCACCACCTCGAGCGCTCGCTGTTCGAGGACGGGCGCGGGCGCCGGCCGAGCCCGTGCGGCGCGGTCCGGCTGCTGCGGGCGGGCGGCGAGCGCGCGGAGGTCGAGCTCGTCGCGGCCGAGGTGCTCGAGCTGCTGCGGACCGGGACGCCGCCGGGGGACGTGGCGGTGGTGTTCCGCGAGCCGGCGCGTTACGGCACGCTCGTCGAGCAGGTGTTCCGCTCCTACGGGATCCCGTTCGCGCTCGAGCGCGACGTGTCGTTCGCGCACACCGGGCTCGGCCGCGGCTTCCTGGCGCTGATCCGGGTGGCGCTGCTGGGCGGGGACGCCGCCGACCTGCTCGCCTACCTGCGCACCCCGGGGCTGCTCGAGCGCCCCCGTCTCGCCGACCTGCTCGAGCGCGAGGTGCGCGTCGCGGGGACAGAGAGCGCCGAGCGCGCGCGCGAGCTGTGGGAGGAGCGGCGCTGGCGGCTCGAGGAGATCGACCGCATCCGCGCCGCGGAGCGCGAGGGCGCCGTCCCGCTGCTCGACCGCCTCGACACGGAGCTAGAGCGCGTCTTCGCCGCGCCGTACCGGCGGCGCGCCCACCTGTTCGCTCCAGACGAGCTCGACGGCCCGCGCGCCTGGCGCGCCGCGGCCGCCGCCATCGCCGAGCTGCGCGAGCTGGCGGCCGCCGGCGTGGCGGTGGACGCCCGCCGCGTCCACGACGTCCTCGCGCGACTGCCGGTGCGGGTGGGCGAGCCGCCCCAGCCCGACCGCGTCCAGGTCGCCTCCCCGGCCGAGGTCCGCGCGCGGCGCTTCGAGGCGGTGTTCGTCTGCGGCCTGCAGGAGGGCGAGTTCCCGCGCCCGGCCCCCGCCGAGCCGTTCCTGCCTGACGAGGAGCGGCGTGCGATCGCGCTCTCCGCTGGGCTCGTGCTGCCGATGCGCGAGGACGAGCTCGCGCGCGAGCGCTACCTCTTCTACGTCTGCGCCTCGCGCGCCGAGCGGCTGCTCGTGCTGAGCTCGCGCACGAGCGACGAGGAGGGAGATCCCGAGGCCCCGTCCTTCTTCCTGGAGGACGTGAAGGGCCTCTTCGACAGCAGCCTGGAGGACCGGGCGCGGACGCGCTCGCTCTCGGACGTGACCTGGGGGCCGCTCGAGGCGCCCACCGAGACGGAGTGGCGGCGCGCGCTCGCGGCGGCGGGGCCGAGGCGGCCCGAGCCGCGTCCGGACGGGCTGCGCGCGCCGGAGGTCCTCGCGCGCCTGGGCGAGGGCCGCGTGTGGTCCGCGAGCGCCCTCGAGGCGTTCGCCGACTGCCCGGTGAAGTGGCTCGTGGATCGGCTGCTCTCCCCGCAGGCGCTCGAGCCGGACGCCGAGCAGCTCGTGCGCGGCTCCTACGCGCACGACGTGCTCGAGCTGACCTACAGGCGGCTGCGCGAGGCGACCGGCGAGCGCCGGGTCACGCGCGCGAGCCTCGCGACGGCGGAGCGGATCCTGCGCGAGGCGCTTGCCGAGCGGGAGCGGCTCTTCCCGATCTCGCCGAAGGAGACGCGGGTGCGCGCCGCGGTGCGCCGGCTCGAGTTCGACCTTCTCCGGCACCTGCGCCGCGAGGCGGACTACGACGGCCGCTTCGAGCCCGAGCACCTCGAGCTCGAGTTCGGCTCGCTCGAGCTGGCGGACGGCGTCGCGGTGGGCGGGAAGATCGACCGCGTCGACACCTGGGAGGGCCGCGCGCTGGTGCGCGACTACAAGAGCGGGAGCACGGCGACGCCCGTCGCCCGCTGGCAGGAGGACCGCAGGCTCCAGGCCGCGCTCTACATGCTCGCCGTGCGGCGCATGCTCGGGCTCGAGCCCGCGGGCGGCGTGTACGTGCCGCTCGCCGGGAAGGAGCCGCGGCCGCGCGGGCTGCTCGCCGCGGAGCTGCGTGAGGAGCTCGGGTCGGGGTTCGCGGAGAACGACTTCCTCCCGCAGGAGGAGTTCGAGGCGGTGCTCGACCAGGCCGAGCGCACGGTGGTCGAGCTCGTCGCCCAGATCCGCCGCGGCGAGCTCAGGCCCTGCCCCGCCACCTGCGGCTGGCGCGGCGAGGGCTGCACCTACCCCGCGCTCTGCAGGGAGGAGTCGTGAGCGGGCGCGGCGGCTTCACCGCCGAGCAGCTCGAGGCGATCGAGCGCCGCGACGGGTCGCTGTTCGTGCACGCGAACGCGGGCAGCGGCAAGACGACCGTGCTCGTGGAGCGCTTCGTGCGGGCGGTGATCGACGACGGCGTCGGGGTCGACCGCATCCTCGCGATCACCTTCACGGAGAAGGCCGCGGCCGAGCTGAAGGCGCGCATCCGCGCGGCGCTCGCCGCGCGGGGCGAGCGCGAGCTTGCGCGCGACTCGCAGCGCGCCTGGGTCTCGACGATCCACGGCTTCTGCTCGCGCGTCCTGCGCACGCACGCGCTCGCCGCGGGCGTCGACCCCGAGTACCGGGTGCTCGCGGAGCACGAGGCGCGCCGCCTCGCGCACGACGCCTTCGAGCTCGCGCTCGGGCAGTTCATGGACGAGGCCGCCGGGGACGGGGCCGACCGCCTCGAGCTCGTCGCGGCGTACCGCCCGGACGGCCTCGAGGAGATGGTCGGCACGGTGTACTCGCGCCTGCGCAGCCGCGGCGAGCGCGAGCCGGAGCTGCCGCCCCAGGAGCCGCCAGATCCCGCCGAGCTGCACGCCGCGCGCGAGGCGCTCGAGGCCGCGATCGCCGAGGCGCTGCGCCGGATCGGGGAGATCAAGGATCCCGGGAAGCGCGTCCTCGACCAGCTCGCCCGGCTCGGGCGCTGCTCCGAGCTGCTCGCCCGCCTCGGTCCCGACGAGCTGCCGCTCCCGCAGGAGCTCGAGCGGTGCGAGCCCAGGCCCGGCAACGTCAGGGCGCTGCGCGAGCCCTGGTTCGACGCCGCGGTCGAGGCGCACAAGGCGTTCGCCGAGGCGTGCGGGAGGCGGCGCGAGGCGGCCGCCTACCCGCTGCTGCGCGAGCTGATGCGGCTCTTCGGCGCGCGCTACGCGGAGCTGAAGCGGGCGCGCTCGGCGCTCGACTTCGAGGACCTCGAGCTCGTCACGCGCGACCTGCTGCGCGCGGACCCCGCGCTCCGCGAGCAGTACCGGGCCCGCTTCGAGCACGTGATGGTGGACGAGTTCCAGGACACGAACCGGCTCCAGGTCGAGCTGATCGGGCTCGTGGCGCGCAGGCTCTTCACGGTCGGCGACGCCTTCCAGTCGATCTACCTGTTCCGGAACGCCGACGTCGGCATCTTCCGCGAGCGGCGGGCGCTCGCGGAGGAGCACGGCGAGGCGGTCAAGCTCGCCACCAGCTTCCGCAGCCGCAGGGAGGTGCTCGACGCGCTCAACGCCGGCTTCTCGCGCGTTTTCGAGGGGCAGGGCTTCGAGCCGCTCGTCGCCGGGCGCGCGGAGGAGCCCGCGGGCGCGCCCGCGATCGAGCTGATCGTGGTCGACCGGACGCGCAAGCGCTGGGACGAGCGGCTCGAGGGGGAGGAGGCGCCCTTCGGCGAGTCGCTCGCGCACCTGAGCGCCTGGCGCGCCGCCGAGGCGCGGCTGATCGCCGCGCGGCTCGCGGAGCTCGCCGGGCCGGGCAGGCGCTTCCGCTACGGCGACGCCGCGCTGCTGCTGCGCGCCGGCACCGACATGGCGGCCTACGAGCGCGCGCTGAACGACCGCGGGATCCCGACGTACGTAGCAGGCGGCCGCGGCTACTACGGGCAGCGGCAGGTGGGCGACCTGCGCGCCTACCTCGCGACGCTCGCCAACCCGCTCGACGAGCTCTCGCTCTACTCGCTGCTCGCCTCGCCGATCGTCGGCTGCTCGCTCGACGCGCTCGCGCTGCTCGCGCTGCGCGCGCGCGAGCTGCCCCGCGACCCCTGGTGGGCGCTCGAGGAGGCGTTCTGCGGCGGGGACGGCTCGGGCGGCCTGGCGGACGCGCTGCCCGAGGCGGACCGCGAGCGCCTCGCCCGCTTCGTCCCGAGCTTCGCGGCCGAGCGCGCGAGCGCGCCGCGGGTGTCGCTCGAGCAGCTCGTCGAGCGGGCGATCACGGCGTTCGAGTACGACGTCCACGTGCTCGCGCTGCCCGACGCGCAGCGGCGGATGGCCAACGTGCGCAAGCTGATGCGCCTGGCGCGGGAGTTCGAGGCCGAGGAGGGGCGCGACCTGCGGCGCTTCATCGACTTCCTCGCCGAGCAGGACGCCTTCCGCGCGCGCGAGGGCGAGGCGCCGCTCGAGGCCGAGCACGTCGACGCGGTGCGGCTGATGACGGTCCACGCCGCCAAGGGCCTCGAGTTCCCGCTCGTGGTGGTGGCGGACCTCGGGCGGACGGGGCGCGAGGACCAGGACGAGCTGCGCGTCTCGGCCGACGGCCGCGTGGGCCTGCGCGTGGCCTCCCTCGGCGGCGGCAGGCAGGCGGGGAGCGCCTACGAGGGCATCCGCCAGGACCAGGTCGAGCAGGCCGACGAGGAGGAGCGGCGCGTCTTCTACGTTGCGATGACGCGCGCGCGCGACCACCTCGTCGTGAGCGGCGCAACCGACACGGAGAAGTGGCCCGAGCCGAGGGAGCTCGGCGCGCCGATGGACTGGATCTGGCGGGCGCTCGCGCCGGACCTGCCGGACGCCGTCGCGGCCGGCGGGCGCGGCGAGGCCGTGTCCGAGTGGGAGGGCCGGCCCGTGACCGTCGCGTGCACGCTCTGCGACGCGGCCACGGTCGACGAGGTGCTGCCGGCGCCGGACCGCGCGCCCGCGCCGCCCGTGCAGGACGCGAGGGAGCGCGCGGGCGCCCAGCCGCCGCTCCACGCCGCGGTGGAGGCCGCGGGAGCGCCGCCCGTGAGCAGGCTGAGCTACTCGGCGCTCGAGGACTACCGCCGCTGCGGCTACCGCTTCTACCTCGAGCGCGTGCTCGGGCTGCGCGAGGCGGCGCCGGGCGAGCCGGAGGCGCCGCCCGCGCCGGTTGCCGACGCGGGCGGGGGCCCGCAGCGCGGTGGAGGGCTCTCGCCGCTCCTGCGCGGCACGATCGTCCACGAGCTGCTCGAGCGGCTCGACTTCACGCGTCCCGCGCCGCCCGCGCGCGAGGCGGTCGCGCAGCTCGTGCGCGCCCACGGGGCCGAGCCCACCGAGTCCGCGGTCGCGGAGCTGCGCGCGCTGGTCGAGGCGTTCGCCACCTCGCCGCTGTGCGCGCGCCTGGGCGCGCGGGGCGCGCGGCCGCGCACGGAGCTGCCGTTCGCCTTCACGCTGCGGCCGGGCGGGGCGAGCGGCGCGAGCGTGCTGGTGAGCGGCTTCATGGACGTCCACTCGGCCTTTCCCGACGGCTCCGCGCTGGTCGTCGACTACAAGAGCGACTACCTCAAGGGCCGCGACCCGGAGGCCGTGTGCGCGGCCGACTACGGCACGCAGCGCCGCGTGTACGCGCTCGCGGCCCTGCGCGCGGGGGCGGAGCCTGTCGAGGTGGCGCACGTGTTCCTCGAGCGGCCCGACGCGCCCGCGGTG
Source organism: Thermoleophilaceae bacterium (assembly GCA_019683805.1). Taxonomy (GTDB): domain Bacteria; phylum Actinomycetota; class Thermoleophilia; order Solirubrobacterales; family Thermoleophilaceae; genus JADGHQ01. Next base: position 5,289 of record JADGHQ010000064.1, on the reverse strand, counting down.
GCCGTCTACGAGCGGGCCGACGAGCCGCGCCTCGAGCGCGAGCTGGCGGCGCTCGCCGCGGACCTGCTCGCGGGGCGCTTCGCGCCGACCGACGCCCCGCACCGCGACCTCTGCGCGACCTGCCCGGGCCGGCTCTCGCTCTGCTCCTGGCCGCCCGAGCGGACGCTCGCGGACCCGCCGGCCGCGCAACTACCCTCGGCGCAGTGACGGACCACCTCCAGCTCCAGCCGGGCGAGCGGTCCGAGGGCGCCCAGCGGTCAGGGGGCATCCCCGGCTACCCGGGGCCCTTCCCGGTCGGCCGCTACGCCGAGGCGCTGCGCGAGCGCGTGCGCGACTTCGCGCAGGTGGCGGTGATCGGCGAGCTCACGGGCGTGCGCACGGGCCGCGGCGCCAACGTCTACTTCGAGCTCCGCGACGCCCGCGGCGCGCTTCCATGCGCGATGTGGCGCAGCGACTTCGACCGCCTCGGCCTGCGCCCCGAGGACTTCCGCGACGGGGTCGAGGTCGTCGCCGCCGGTGGCTGCGACTACTACCTCGGCGGCCCCCACGCCTCCCCGAGCTTCTCGTTCCGCGTCAGGAAACTGCGCCTGGCCGGCGAGGGCGACCTGCTCGCGCAGCTCCAGGAGCTGCGCAGGCGGCTCGCGGCCGAAGGGCTGCTCGAGCGCCAGAAGGCGCTTCCGCGCCCGCTGCTGCCGCGCACGATCGGCGTCGTGACCGCTGAGGACGGCGCGGCCAAGGTCGACCTGCTCGCGGCGCTCGAGCGCCGGGCGTGGCGCGGGCGGATCGTCTGGGGCTACGCGCCGGTCCAGGACCGGCGCGCGGCGCCCGCGATCGGGCGGGCGCTCCAGGACCTCGCCGCCGTCGGAGGGGTCGACACGATCATCGTCACCCGCGGCGGCGGCAGCATCGCGGACCTCTGGGCCTTCTGCGACGAGACGCTCTGCCGGACCGTCGCGCTCCTGCCCGTGCCGGTGATCGCGGCCGTGGGGCACCACGTCGACCGCACGCTGATCGACGACGTCGCCGCGGTGTCCTGCTCGACGCCCACGCACGCCGCCGAGGCGGCGGTCGGCGTGGACTGCTCTGAGGCGCGGCGGCGACTAGAGGCGGCCGCCGCGCGGATCGCCGCGGCCGGCCGCGCCGCCGTCCTGGGCCGGGCGCGCACGCTCGCGGCCCTCTCGCGGGCGCCGCGCGCCCACGCCGAGCGCCACCGCGCGCACCTGCACCAGAAGACGCGCGAGCTGCGCGCCGCGTCGAGCCGGCGGCTCGCGGAGCGCCGGCGCGACCAGGCGCGCATCGCCGCCGCCGTCGGCCGCAAGCGCGCCGCCGCGGCGGCGGCGGCACGGGAAGGGGAGCGGCTGCTCGCGGGCCGCGCGGGCAGGCTCGCGGACGCCGCCCGCGCGCTCGAGGAGCGCCGCCGCCGGGCGCTCGCCGACGCCGGTCGCGCGCTGCGGGCGCACGACCCCGAGCGCACGCTCGAGCGCGGCTACGCGATGGCGCTCGGGCCGGGCGGCGAGCCGCTCGCGGACATCGAGGCGGTGCGGGCGGCGCGTGACTTCAAGCTGCGCATGGCGGGCGGGACGCTGCCGGCCCGCGTGCGCGACGTAGGCGACGAGGAGGAGACATGAGCGGCACCCCTGCCAGCTACGAGAGCGCGGTGGAGCGGCTCGAGGAGATCATCAGGAGGCTCGACTCGAACCAGGCGGGACTGCGCGAGACCCTCGACCTCTGCCGCGAGGGGAAGGAGCTGATCGAGTTCGCCGCGGGCGAGCTCGAGGCCGTCGGCAGGGGGCTCGAGGAGTTGCGGCTCGACGACCTGGTGGCCCGGCTCGAGGCCGCCGGCCCACCCGCCCCCGGAGCGCCGGCGGGCCCGGAGTGAGCCCGGGTGGAGCAGGCCGGGCCTGCCGCCGCGGGGCGCTCCCGGGCCGCTTCGGCCCTTTTCCGTCAGGGCCCACACGTACGGTGTTGCCGTCCTGCCCGCTATCGCAAGGGAGTCGTACTCGGTATGCCTCTGTGCTTCATAGAGCCCAACGACGCGATCCGCGTCATTGCGGAGAGCGTCGGTCGTGAAGCTCGACGCCAGCTGCTGGGCGAAGTGGTGCGCGCCTGGGTCGACGAGATCCCTGACGACGAGCTCGAGGTGCACTACGCCAACGCGGTCAACGCCCTCGACGAGGAGGATCTGTCCATGCTCGCGGCCTGGCACGCGTCGCTCGAGGTCGGGCAGCCGATCGCCAACAAGGACTTCCTCGTCAACGCCTTCGCGGGGCTCGGCGAGCATCGGCGAGAGGCGCTGCGGATCGCCGCCGGCTTCCGCGGGGACGAGGCGTTCGAGTCCGGCGTCAGCGAGGAGCAGGCGCTCGACACGGTGCTGCCCTGGCTCTCGGACGAGCGGAAGATGGAGCTCGCGGCCGAGGCCCTCGACCTCTACTGCTGGGACCGCCTGGGTTCCGACAACTGATTGCGGCTCAGGGGCTGCGCGGGCGGGGGGTCCGGGTGCCGTCGCGTAGCCTGGTCCTGCTTCTCGGAGCGTCGGCGGGGCTGCTCGCGCTCGGGGGCTGCGGCGGCGCCGACCGTCCGGCGCACGGACGCTCCGCCGGCGCGGCGCCTGACGCGGCGCGGGAGGCTCCCGGCCCGCGCGGCGCCCGCGTCGGCGTCGTCACCCGCGTGAGCGACGGCGACACGATCCGGCTCGCGGGGCTGGGGAGGGTTCGGCTGATCGGGGTCGACACGCCCGAGGTGTACGGGCAGGCCGAGTGCTACGGGCGGGAGGCGTCGGCGTTCGTGAAGCGCCTGCTGCCCGTGGGCGCCCGGGTCGGGTACCGGCTCGGCGTCGATCCGCGGGACCGCTACGGGCGCGCGCTCGCCTACGTGTGGCTGCGGGACGGGCGGATGCTCAACCTGCTGCTCGCCGAGCGCGGCTACGCCGTCCCGCTGACGATCCCGCCGAACGTCGACTACGCGGAGCGCTTCGTGGCCGCGGCGCGGCGGGCGCGCGACCGCGCCGCAGGGCTCTGGAGCCCGCAGACCTGCGGCGGCGACCCCGACCTGCCCGCGAGCGGTCCCTGAGCGCAGGGGCCGCTAGCGCGAGGCGGCGAGCGCCGCCTCCACGTCTGCGATCGCCTGCTCCGCGCTCTCGTAGCGGACAGCCGTCATCCCGAGCGCGCGGGCGGCCTCGCAGTTGTGCTCGAGGTCGTCGACGAACACGCACTCCTCGGCCGCGATCCCGCCGCCCAGGCGCTCGAGCATGAGCTCGAAGATGCCCGGCTCCGGCTTGCGCATCCCGACGAACGCCGAGTCCACCACGACCTCGAAGATCTCGTCGAGCTCCGGCAGCTTCGCGCGCCAGAGCGGCTCCCACTCGCGCACGTTGTTCGTCAGCAGCGCCATGCGCAGCCCGCGCCCGCGCAGCTCGCGCATGTAGTCGATCATCGCGTCGTTTCGCTCGAGGTGGTCGAAGTAGTGCTCGGCGAAGCCGTCGAGCGGCTGCCCGAGCTCCTCCTCGAGGGCGGCCATGAACTGCCTCTCGGTGATCTCGCCGCGCTCGAGCTGGAAGAGCGGGTTGTCGCCGGCGCGGGCGCTGGCCGCCGCCATCGCGCGCCCGAGGTCCTCCAGCGAGATGCCGGAGCGCTCCTGGTAGGCCAGGAAGGAGCGCACGAGCGGAGTGGTGAGGACGCCCCCGAAGTCGCAGACGACGGCTCGGATCAAGCCGCCTCCCGCTCGTCGCGCACAGTGAGCTCGTAGGCGCCCGCGCCCTCGCGGCCCTCCATGCGCCAGTCGATCACGGCGGCGTTCACCCGCAGGCCCTCGAAGGTGAGCGTCGTGCCGGCCACCGCGCTGCCGGAGGCGCGGCGCGGGAAGTCCTCGCCCGGCATCCACAGCTCGAGCCCGACGTGGCGTTGCCGCCCCTCGGCGTCGTACACCGTCGAGACCCGCGCCTCCCCCACCCGGTTGAGCGCGCCTCCGCCAAGCAGCCAGGCCACGACCTCCTCGGCGCCGTGCGCGGGCGCGCCGCGCGGCCGCCGCGCCACCGCGAGCACCGCGCGGGTGGGGTCGAACAGCGCGCAGAGCGAGCGCAGCGCGTCGAGCTCGGCCCACCTGGGCGCCTCGGTCGTGTCGGTCACGACCCCGAGGCAGTCGACCTGGGCGCCGCCGACCCTCCCCCGCACGCCGCAGACGCGCACGGACGCGCCGCCGACGTCGGCCGGATCGCAGAGCGGCTCGAAGGTCAGCTCGAGCTCGTCGCCGACCGCGGCGGCGAGCTCCACCCCGTTCCGGCTCGTGCGCAGCTCCTCGTCGAGGGCGCGCGGCCGGCCGTTCTCGAACAGCACGGTGAGGCCCTGCCGGACCGTTCCATGGACGTTCCGCGCTCTGTCGAAGAACGCGAGCGAGAGGGCGCCTTCGCTCACCGCTCGAGCCAGGCCCTGGGTGGTTCGTGGTACTCGGTCGCGGTGCCGTCGACGTCGTACGGGGGACGCGCGCGCGGACCGAAGCTCGTGCGCGTGAGGCGGAGGCCGAGGCGACGCGCGACGAGCCGCCGCATCAGCGGGCGGGTGAAGGGGAAGAGGCAGAGGGCGCCGATCACGTCGGTGATGAAGCCGGGCGTGATCAGGAACGCGCCGCCGAAGATCACGAGCACGCCGTCGAGCACCTCGCGGTGCGGCACCCGCCCCTCGTTCAGCGCCCGCCGGAACTGCCTCCAGACCGCGCGGCCCTGGGAGCGCAGCAGCCACGACCCGAGCAGCGAGTCGGCGACGAGCAGGGCGAGCGTGGGGACGATCCCGATGAGATCGCCGATCTTCAGGATCACGTACAGCTCGACGAGCGGTACGAGGATGAAGATCACTAGCAGCCGGAGCACGCGACCCAGGCTACTAACATGGGCGGCATGCCGGAGGTCACCGTCGACGACGTGCGCGAGGCGCTCACGAACGTGATCGACCCCGAGCTCGGCCTCGACTTCGTCGAGCTCGGGCTCGTCTACGACATCTCGATCGAGGACGAGGGCGACGTCCACATCACCTTCACCCTCACCTCGCCGGGCTGCCCGATCGGCCCGCAGGTGAGCGACCAGATGAAGGAGTTCGTCGGCGAGCTGCCGGGCGTGCGCGAGGTCTACCCGAACATGGTCTTCACGCCGCCGTGGACGCCCGACCTCATGAGCGAGGAAGCCAAGTTCGCGCTCGGCTTCTAGCCGGGGCCCGAGGCCGACGCGCCCGGGCGGGCGCCGGGTCCTGACTGCGCCGCCGGCGCGCCGCCCGCCGCGAACTCGCGGATCAGCCGCGCGAG